>JAYUMO010000024.1:0-6798 GCA_043762555.1 Gemmatimonadaceae bacterium
GCGTACGTGCTCGCGACGCTGCACCTCACCATCCCGCGCACCGCGGCGCAGCAGGCGACCACCGGCAGCGAAGTGGTGAAGGACACCGCGCAGCTGCGCCCGGGCGATCTGCTCACCTTCGGCCGCGGCAAGCGCATCACCCACATCGGGATCTACGTCGGCAACGGTCGCTTCGTCCACGCGAGCTCGCGTGCGGGGCGGGTCGTGGAGTCGAACCTCTTCCGCGCGCCGGCGCCAGGGATCAAGCCGTGGCGGGGCGTGCGACGCCTGGTCGCCGCGGACTTCGCCTCCGCGCCCGCCGACAGCGCCGGCTAACGCGCTAGTCGCGCGGCGGGGGCGCGCCCGGCGGCCGCAGCTCCGCCTCCACCGCCATCCCGGCGCGCGATGCCGGGAAGTCGAGCCGGCCGAGCGAATCCGCCAGCCCGATCGCGCGTGCCGTGACATCCGGCATTGCGATCCCCGCCCCGCGTTGGCGGGTCGGCCGCAGCACCGAGCGCGTCACGCGGCCATCCGGCGCCATCTCCGCGCACGCCACCAACCCGCGGTCGTTCGGCGGGTGCATGGAGAAAGGTCCCGCGGTCACGAGATTGCCGAGCGAGTAGAACACGAGCGCGCCGTTCATCCACTCCACACCGCGCACCACGTGCGGGCCATGTCCGACGATCACCTTCGCGCCCCCCTGGATCGCCGCCCGCGCGAAGTCCACTGGGTCGCCGCGCTCTTCCCCCGCGAAGGTCTCGGCGGTGTCGCGTGTGCGCTGCGCCGATGGCCCCTCGGCGCCGAGATGCATCGTGACGACCACGCGCGGCGTGATCGCCGCGGCGCGCTCCACCAGCCGGCGCACGAGCGCGATGTCGCGCACGTCCATCGGCGGCGCCGCGCTGAAGCCGAGGAAGGCGACCGTGTCGCCGCGCGCGGTGACGACGATCGTCGCGTCGCTGTCCGCGCCGGTGATGTGCACGCCCGCGTCGCCGAGCCGCCGCCGCGTCTCGTCGAACCCCTCGTCGCCCGCATCGTGCGCGTGATTGTTGGCGACGTTCGCGACCACCGCCGCCCGCGCGTTCACGCCGCGCAGCGCCGCGGCCGCGGCCGGCGGCATGCGCAGGCCGAAGCAGTGTTGCGAACCCGCCTCGCACTTGGTGGCCGGTCCCTCGCCGATCGCGCCCTCGACGTTGAGGAGCACGATGTCCGCATCGCCGAAGAGAGGCGCGATCGGGGCGAGCAATGCCGCCGGTTCCGGCCACGCCGCCACTGGCACTCGGTGCCCCTTGCCGGCAAGCGCCAGCGTGTCGGCGTTGATCCCCAGCGTGACGTCGCCGCCGGCGCAGATGCGCACCGGCTCCTGCGCGCCGGCGCCCGCCGGCGCCGCCGCGGCGATCGCGAGCACGGCACCGACGAGCGCCAGCGTCGTCGCGCGCGCCGTCACGGCGCGGCGTGCGGCCGCGCCGCCTTCATCTCGCCGAGCAGACGCCGCGCCATCTCGCCCGCGGTTGTGCCCGCGTAGCGATCCGCCAGCCGGCGCAACTCGGACATCGCCCGCGCATCGTCGGCGAGCGGCCCGCGGTAGAGGTCGATGAGCGCGTTCGTCGCCGTCATTTCATGGACCGGCTGCGCCGACGGGAGCGCGCGCGCCTCGCGGTACAACTCGGCCGCGCGCTTGGGGTCGCCGCCGCGGCCGGCGTATAACTCCGCGGCGGCGAGGCGCGGCGCGGGGTCCGCCGGTGATTCCGCGATCAGCGCCTCGAAGCTCTCGAGCGCGCCCTTCACGTCGCCCTTCATCGCCATCGCCTGTTGATAGGAGAACGTCGATGTGTACGGCGTGCTCGCCCCGGTCGGCGCGTAGATCGCGCGCGCGCGGTCGCCCACGCGTTCCGTCACGATCGCGGCGAGAACCGCGACGACGAGTCCGAGGAATGCGCCACCGAAGATCATCGCCAACAGCAACTCGCCGGCGCTCAATCCCATCGGCCGCCCCACGAAGAGCAGGACGGCCACCGTCATCCCCCACACGTACACGCCGTACCCGATCGCCCGGATCTGGTAGCCTTCCAGTCCTCCGCGCGGGGGACGCGGCGTGCCCGTCATCTCCTCATTGCGGCCAGCGCCACCCGAACGCTCCCGCCGTGAGCGAGCCGTAGATCAGCGCGTCGAAGATGTCCAACCAGACCACGCGCCAGGGCCGGCCCCAGAAGATCCCGTAGATCGCGTGCGAGCCGCCGTACGCGAGGAACGCGACCGTGCCCGTTACCCGGAAGATGGACAGGTAGGAATGCCCCGCGCCCATCGTGCGGCCGGTGACGTAGGCCACCGTGGCCGAGATCACCAGCGAGTACATCAACCACTTCGCGAGCATGCCGCCCATGCCTGACTCGCCCGCCGGCCGGATCGTGATCATCGCCACCGGGCCGTCGGTCATCTTCTTGATGAACTCCGGGCTCTTCCGCTGCGCCGGGTCCGCAACCCACGGAATGCAGTACTGCCCGGGCATCATCGTTCTGCCGGCGGAGCGCTTCCGCCAGCGCATTTTCGTCCGGCGTGCCCACCACATCCTTCTTATGGTAGGGCAGCACCATCCAGAGGACCGAGCTTGCCAGGAACACGAGCACGGAGGACAGCACGATCGGCATCCAGAGCTGATACATGTTCACCATGCCGAGCCTCCCGCGGCGTTGGGATCGTGTCGAGGCAAGGGGAATGCCCCGCACGGGGTCCCATCATACGGCTTCCGGCGCACCGGGAACAGCCCCGCGACGGATCGGCGCGCTGGCGGCGGGGGCGCGGCGGGATATAGTAGGGGTGTTCGTGCGATCCCCGATCCGGAGCCCATGGTGCGCGTTGCCGCCCACGTCATGCTCGTCGGTTTGCTGGCGGCCGCGACACCACGCCCGGCCCGCGCGCAGGTGGTGCGCGGCGACGTGACCGACGCCGCGACGCACGCCCCGGTCGTCGCGGCGATGGTGGTCGCCTACGACAGCGCCGGGTCGACCGCCGGGGGGACGTTCACCGACGACTCCGGCCGCTTCGCGCTCCGCGTCGCGCGACCCGGCCACTACCGATTGCGTGCCGAGCGCATCGGCTACGCCGCGAACACGCTCGTGAGCTTCGACCTCGCCGCCGGGCAGACGGTCGCGGAGCACCTCCTCGCCTCGTCGGTGCCGGTGGTGCTCCCGACAATGACGGTGACGGCGAACTCGCAGTGCGTCGTGCGGCCGACGACGGGCCCAGTCACCGCCGCGCTCTGGGAGGAGGCGCGGAAGGCGCTCTACGCCGCGCAGCTCGGCGTCGACGGCCGCATGGTGTTCGCCATTCGGCAACGATACCGGCGGAGCCTCGACGGCACCAGCCTGTTGGTCCGGTGGGATTCGACAAAGGTCGACACCGCCATTCTCAAGCGGCCCTTTCTCACGCCGGCCACCCCCGAAGAGCTCGCGCAGAACGGGTACGGCGTCCTTGATGAGCAGGGCGACTCGGCGCTCACGGGACCCGACGCCGACATCCTGCTGTCGGATGCTTTCGCGCGCACGCATTGCTTCGACCTCCGGCTCGACCCGGAGAAGCACGCGGGCCTCGTCGGCCTCTCCTTCGAGCCGGCGCTCAAGCGGCACGTGCCCGACGTCACCGGGGTGATCTGGCTCGACTCCGTCACGGCGCGGCTTCGCTCGGTCGAGTTCCGTCACACCAACCTCTTCCCCCAGGTCTCGCCGCTGCGCTACGGTGGGCGCTTCGAGTTCGAGCAGCTCCCCGGAGGAGTGTGGATCATCCGGCGCTGGGTCATCCGGCTGCCCATTCTCTCGTCGGGCGCGATGAGCGCCGCCGGCGTCGGCGACGCGCGCTACTTGACCGGCGGGCAGCACATCGCGCGCTATCACGACGACGGCGGCGAGGTCCTTTCCGCGACGGTCATCTTGGCGCCGCCGCCCTCGTGATCCTGGCGCTCCTCGATCCGAGGGCGCGTCCGGTGATCGCGCACCGCGGCGCGGCGGCACATGCACCCGAGAACACGCTGGCGAGCTTCGCGGCGGCCGTCGACGCCGGTGCCGATGCCCTCGAATTCGATGTCCATCTCTCGGCCGACGGACAGGTGGTCGTCATTCACGATCCGACCCTCGCGCGCACCACCGACGGCGAGGGCGCGGTGGCCGAGCTGTCGCTCGCGCGCATCCAGGCCGCCGACGCGGGCGCGCGCTTCACGCGCGACGGCCGCACCTTTCCCTTCCGTGACCGCGGGATCCGTGTTCCAACGCTGGACGAGGTGCTCGCCCGCTTTCCGGCGACGCCCTTGCTGATCGAGGTGAAGACCGCGGCCGCGAGCGACGCGCTCCGCCGCACCCTCGACCGCCATGGCGCGGCGCGCCGCTGCGTCGTCGGCTCGTTCGATCACCGCGCGCTCGAGCCCTTTCGCGCCGACCCGTGGCGCGCCAGCGCGTCGCAAGCCGAGATGGTCCGGTTGCTGGCGCACGTGCTCTTCCGCCGCCCGCTCGGCGCGCCGCGCTACCACGCGATCTCGATCCCGCCGCGCTGGCGCGGACTCCCGCTGCCGCTCGGCCGGATCACGCGCGCTGCCAGGGGGCTCGGGATCCCGGTGCACGTCTGGGTGGTGGACGACCCCGGCGCCGCGCGCCGACTGTGGCGATGCGGTGTGACCGGGATCATCACGAATGATCCCGCGGCGATCCTCGAGGTGCGCGGGGTCGACACGACCGCATGAAGAGCGAGATCCGTGTGCGTGCTACCGCCGCGTCGCCGCGCGCAGGCCGAGCGCGCCGTTGAGCCGGCGCACGAGCGGGAGCAGCACGGCGTAGTCGCGCATCACGCGCCAGGCCAGATCGGGCCGCGCGACCTGCGTGTCCGTCAGCGCGCCGCCCGCGGTGAAGGACTTGTAGCGGAGCCAGCGCGCCGCCGGGTGCGACTCGGCGAAACCGCGCGGCATGCGGGTCAGCACCGCCTCGTCACTGAGTCCGCCGAACCGCCGCCGCATGGCGGGCGAGTCCGCCGCGCGCTCGAAGGCCCTCGGTCCGCCGGCGATCGCCTCTCGGAGAGTAGCGAGCACCTCGCGGCCGGGCATCCAGAGTCCGCCGCCCACGTGACACTTCCCGGGCTCCAGATGGAAATAGAATCCGGCGCCGCCGCCGTCATGGCCCACCTTGGGATTGGAGTCGCGGTGGTAGAACCAGCACGCGGCGTGCGTCTTGTACGGACGCTTGTCGTGCGAGAAGCGCACGTCCCGATAGATGCGGAACACCGAGCGGCGCGCGTCGCCGCAGATCTCCGGGGCCGCGCGCGCGAGCCGGTCATCGATCTCCTCGACGAACTCGCGCAGTGGGCCGAGCACTTCCAGCTCGTACTCCGCGCGGTGCTCTAAAAACCACGCGCGCTCGTTATGGCGGGCGAGCGCGCGTAGAAAGCGGAGCGCGGCGGGACGGAACCCAGCGAAGGCGGCCAAACCAAGACCAAGTACGCCCTACGGGACGCGCCGCCCGCCGCCGCCGCTATGCGCGGGCGGCGAGGACGGATGACTCGCGGGCGCATTCCCACCGGACCGCGGCGCCGGAGCCGAGGGCGGGTGTCCCGACGGCGCGGACGGCGGGTGTCCCGACGGCGCGGACGGCGCGCGCGGGGATGGAACCGAGCCGGTCGCACCCGATCCCGGGCTCGCGCGCCCACGCGGCTCGCTCCCCGTGCCCGGCTGGTAGCGGGGCGGCGGCTGAGCGCCCCCGCCCCGCGGTGACGGCTCGGACGTCGACGTCCGCCGGTAGCCACTGCCGCCATCGCCGCGATGCGGATCCATCGTTGGTCCAAAGCGACCGCCGCCGCGACCGAGCGTGTACCCGGTACGCGTCCCCGGCGTCCGGCGCTCGATCCCCGCCGGCGAGCCGAGGGTCGGGAGCGAATGCGCGGTCGGCGTGCGATACGGCGTCCCGAACCCGCCCGCGACGGTCACGGGAACGCGAGGACGGTAGCCGACACCGGTGACGCCCACGCCACCCGGGTTGCCCGCCTTGTACGTGTAGCCGCGGTACGTCCCGCCGTAGTACGGGTAGTACCCGCCGCCGTAGTACGGATAGTACGGTCTCCCATAGTAGCCGCCGCCGTAGTAGCCACCGCCGTAGTAGGCGCCACAGTAATAGCCGCACCCTCCGTAGATCGGCACGCCGAAGCCGACACCGAATCCGAAGCCGTAGCCCCAGCCGAACCCGGCGTAGAATCCGCCCCACGGATCAGCATAGCCCGGCCACCAGGGCCCGGCGCCGCCATAGTACGGGCCGGGGAGCCAGTTCGGGCCATAGCACCACGGATTCCACGGCGTCGCCCAGCAGGGCGAGCCGGCGACCGGCGGTCCGTACCCGCCGTCCGCGGCGTACGAGGTCTGACCGATCACCCGAAAACGATAGACGTCGTAGTCGAAGTGGCCGGCGCTCATCCGGTTCACGAGCGCGGTGAAGCCGTTCTCGAAATCGTTGTCGAGGCTCTTGTCGTAGAGCGAGCCGTAGTCCCAGTGGTCGCCCTGCACGAACTCATTGAAATGGAAGGGGACGCTCGAGACCGCCGCGTACACGAACGACGTGCCGGCGGGGCCGTCCACGTAGAAGGTCTCCTTGCCGCCGCGGCCCGGCAGATTGATGTCATGCCCGCCGCGCAGGAAGTTGTCGTCGCCCGGATCGAGCGGAAAGATCACGCGCACCCGGCCATCCACGTCGGCCTGCATCACGATCACGTAGCCGTCGTCGCGCAGGCGCAGATGGACCGTCGCCTCCTGTCCCCGGTAGTACTCCTCCCAATCGGTCCAGACCTTCACCA
>JAYUMO010000025.1:0-5957 GCA_043762555.1 Gemmatimonadaceae bacterium
AACCACTTCACCTTGCCAGTGACACGCATTGCCTACTCCTGACGATTGTTTGTTCAGGGTGCGGCATGCGCTGACCCTGACCAAGTGATGCCTGACGCGTGCGGATTTGCCATCGCGCCGAGCGCTACTCGCGATCCCGAAACTACAAAGACCCGGACGACATTGCCGCCCGGGTCCTCGAACGAGATGCGGGTGGTGCCTGCCCGAATATAGGCCGCCTAGGGGAATCGGGCAATACCTGACTTCGCACCCCCCTTCACGGCCCCTGGATCCGCTGGGCCCCCTTCACGAAGTACTCCGTCTCCCCGAAGCAGGTGGTCGGTACCTTCCGATGCTGCTCGTAAGAGATAGCGATCCGCTGGCCGCTCAGGCCGTTCAGCACGTTTGCCACGGAGTCGTCGCGCACGGTGAAGGTGAAGATCAGCGGCGCGGTGCCCGGGAAATTCGCCACCGCCAGTTCACCTTCCCAAGTCTTACAGATCCACCCCTTGTGCGAGAATTTCTGCAGGTAGCCGGCCCGAGTGCCCGTTGAATACGCATAGGAGAGCGCCGCCCACGTGTAGAGGGCGAACCCCACCGCCGGGAGCAACAGCACCGCGGCGAGGACCCACTTCCATTTCTTCCGCCGCTTGCCGCCGGCTGGTGTGCCGTTCGAACCCACGGTGGCGTTCATTTCCTCGTTCGGCTTCCCCATGATCGCTCCGCCTGTCTGGCTGTTGCGGTAAGGGAGTGAAGATATCTCGGTGCCGCGCCGGCGCGAGGGCTCCCCGCCCGGCATCCCCCTCCTTCCCCCGCGCCCCTATCTTTCCCCGCATGTCCTTCCTCCCGCGCCACCGCACTGTGTCGGTGAGCGTCGGCGGCGTCGCCGTCGGCGCGGCGTTTCCGGTGGTCGTCCAATCGATGACCAACACCGACACCGCCGACGCCGCCGCGACGGCGGCGCAGGTCCAGGCATTGGCCGATGCAGGCTCCGAGCTCGTGCGCGTCACCGTGAATACCGATCTCGCCGCCGCCGCCGTGCCCGAGATCGCACAACGATTGAGCGACGCCGGGGTCGGCGTGCCCGTCATCGGCGATTTTCACTACAACGGGCACGTGCTCCTCGCCAAGTACCCGGAGTGCGCGCGCACACTCGCCAAGTATCGCATCAATCCGGGCACCGTCGGCGGCAAACGCCGGGATGACAATTTCCGAACGATCATCCGGATCGCGCTCGAGCACGACAAGCCCGTGCGTATCGGCGTGAATTGGGGCTCGCTCGACCAGGACCTGCTGACCACCATGATGGACGAGAACGCGCGCCGCCCGGAGCCGCTCGACGCGCGCGACGTCTACGTGGAGGCGATGCTCGAGAGTGCGCTCCGGTCCGCGCAGCTGGCGGAGGACACGGGACTCCCCCACGATCACATCATCCTCTCGGCGAAGGTCTCCGGCGTACAGGATCTCGTGGACGTCTATCGCCGGCTCGCCGCGCGCGCGGACTACCCGCTGCACCTCGGGCTCACCGAGGCCGGGCTCGGGACGAAGGGCGTCGTCGCGAGCACTGCGGGGCTCTCCATTCTCCTCGGCGAGGGGATTGGCGACACCATTCGGGTCTCCCTCACCCCGCGACCGGGGGGAGATCGCACCGAAGAGGTGCGCGTGGCGCAGCAGATCCTCCAGTCACTCGGGCTTCGCAGCTTCGCGCCGCAAGTGACCGCGTGCCCCGGCTGCGGCCGTACGACATCGACCTTCTTCCAGCAGATGGCCGAGGACATTCAGACGTACCTCCGGGAGCAGATGCCCGGCTGGCGCGCGCGCTACCCCGGGGTGGAGGCGATGCGCGTCGCCGTGATGGGATGCGTGGTCAACGGACCAGGCGAATCGAAGCACGCCAACATCGGGATCTCGCTCCCCGGCACGAGCGAGGAGCCGAGAGCGCCCGTGTACATGGACGGCGCGTTGCACGTGACGCTCAACGGTGAGACGATCGTCCCGGAATTCCTGGCGATCCTGGAGCGGTACGTCGCGCGAACGTATGCCGCCGGAGCCGATCAAACATCCGCCCGCCGCCAATGAACGGCCTACCGGGCGTCGCGATAGCGCTCGAGTTCGCGCACGGCCGCGCTCGATTCGGTCAGGATCGGAGCAGCGAACCCCGCGTCGCGCAAGTGCTGGATCAGGTCGCGGTGCCAGGCGACCGTCCCCTCGCGGCCGGCGGCGAATCGCCCCCACACCGATTCCGGGAATTCCGTTCGGCGCAGATCGGCGAGCAGCGTGCTCGCCGCGTGGAGATGCACCGCCGTGACCACCCAGTGCGCCCGCGGCGGCGCCCTGCTCAGCCGGGCGAGCAGATCCGCCTTGCGCTCCTCAGAGGAAAGCTCCACCCCGTCGTCATCGAGGCGTCGCTCCACGACGCTCAGCGCCGTCTCCAGAACCACCGCCCCGAATTTGTCGCCGATGCGGCTGTGCAGCAGCTCCGGCGTGTACCCGTCGCGGGTGAAATCCTCCACCGCGCCAAGCACGACCGCCGTGACGAGCGTATCATCGTCCTGTCCGTACCGGGCCAGGATCACGGCGACGTTCGGCGCGGCGATCAGATATGGGAGACGCGTGCCCTTCCGAACTTCCTGGTCGTGGTGCTTCGCGGCAAAGGCGAAAGCGTGACTGATCGCGTCCGAGTAGCCGGTCATGGTCGCGGGAACATACCGTCGCGGCACTTGAGGGGAAGTACGCGTTGAGCACTACTTCTTTATAGATGGGCGGCGCCCGGGGCCCGATCCACCTACCGGGCGTGCTACTTTCTAGCTACGCGGCGTAATTATGTAGCGTCTTCTAATGAGGAATCGTCAACCGTTCGGGCGCATTAGCCGTAGGCTTTCGCTGTCAGCAGCGCTTAGCGTCACACGCTGATGCATCATGGGCGCTCGGAAGCCGCCATTTGGGCCTGTTTTGAGTGTTGTTGTACTATTTTGTAGCACTAAGTAGCCCTAATGCAGTCGTGGAATGCGAAGATTGTAATATAACGTTATAGACAGGTGGGGTTGGCATACGGAGCGCACGCTTCCTGCATTACCTCACAACCACCTGAGTCCTGACGTGGCAAGGCTGCTCGCCATGCTGGGACTCTAAACGAGGAAGAACCGTGCTGACGAACCGTTCGATGCGATTGCTCCACACCGCCGCGTTCTCGTTGATCGAGATCGTCATCGTGCTCGTGGTGATCGGCATCGTCCTCGGTATCGCGATGTGGAAGATCGACATCGCAAAGTACCAGATCAACGGTGACCTCCAGGTCGTGGGGTCGGCGCTCATCGCCGCGCAACGGCAAGCGATCGCCAAGCAGTACAATGTAATCGTGACCTTCGACGCGACGCACTCTGCTATGCACATCATCAACGACGCGAACAACAACGGCAAGCAGGACCCGGGGGAGACGGCGCGCACGATCGTGCTCGATGAACGCGTGCGCTTCGGCCTCGGCACCGCGTCGCCGATGCCGTGGGGGTCGAGCGCGATCAGCTTCACGCAGCTGGAGGGTGCCTCCGGCATGCCGGAGGTGACGTTCTACCGGAATGGGAGCGCGAGCGAGTCGCGCGGCATCTATCTCTGCTCTACGCGCGCCCAAACCGACGCGGGATATGTCCGCGACGTGCGGGCAATTCACGTCGAGCGGGCCACCGGGCGAGCCGAGTGGTGGCACTATGACGGCTACAGCTGGGAGAGGGGCTTCTGATGCGCAAGCGCGCGATGCGGCCCGGTTTCTCGCTCACCGAGATCATCGTGGCACTGGTGATCTTGAGCGTGATCGTCATGGGACTCGCCATGACGACCACCACCTTCTTGCACGAGACCACCCTCGACAACGTGCGCGTGCGCGCCGCGACGGTCGCCGATTCACGGATCGCCGAGGTCAAGGGCTGGCCCGATTACTCGGGTCTCCCGAGCTTCAGTGAAACGAAGAGCAATTACCCCGATCCCGGCTGGACGCGCAGCACCGTCGTCGTTCGCGACACGTCCGCCGCCGTCGGCTGCAACAGCCCGCCCTTCCCAGCGTGCCCGAATAACAACATCACCCGCATCACCGTGACCGTCTCGGCCCCGGCGTTGACTTCGCCGATGTCGCGGTCGATCGCGATCGCCGCATTCTGAGGCCATGGCTCCCATGCGCAAACGCCACGGTATGACGCTGATCGAGCTGCTCGTCGCGATCCTCATCATGGGAATCGTGATGGCCGCCGCGATGAATTTCTTCGTCGGCCAGTCGAAGACCTTCCGACGCGGCATCAGCGACGCGGCGATGCTGCAGAACATGCGCTTCGGCGCCGATCTGCTCAATCAGCACTTCCGCTCGGTGGGCGCGAACCTCACGGACGGTCAGCCGGCGATCATCTATGCCGATGACCACGTGCTCTCGTTCAACGCCGATTACGCGAGTAACACGCCGGGCGATCTGAACGCCATCTATTATCTCCCGAAGGCGCCCGCCACCGAGGTACAGGCCCTCGCGGCGGCGAGCGCGATCATCGTACCCGGCCAGACGACGCTTAAGTACCCGGACGCCGACTATCTCGCGGCCGTCGGCCTCTTGAGTCCGGCCGAGATGATCACTTTCTGGTTCGCCCCCGACACCGAGACCGCGCGTCCCGACGACTACGTGCTATACCGTCAGGTGAACAACGGCACCCCCGAAGCGGTGGTCCGCAATATCCTGAAGGATACGCTGCCCTTCTTCCGCTTCATGTACCTGAAGGATTCAGCCTTCGCACTCAGCATCGACACCGTGAAGACGGCAACTCTGCCCCTCGAGTTCGACCTGGTCAGCGACACGGTGAAAATGCGATTGCTGTCGAGTATCCGCTCCGTGCTCGTGAGCTACATCGTCACGAATGGGCTCACCGGAACGAACGAGCGCAGGCGCTCCATGTCGCTGATCGCACCCTTCCCGAACCTGAGAGAGCGTGCGCTCGCGACGTGCGGTAACGATCCCGCGGCCATGGCCGCGCCGACGGTCGCGTACGGCCCCACCGGCAAGACGGTGAAGGTGACGTGGACCGCGGACAATGACGAGACCGCCGGCGAGCGCGACATCACCGCCTATCTCCTCTGGCGCAAGGAGGCGGCCGCCGCCGACTGGGGCTCGCCCTTCGCGTCGATCGCAGCGGGGAATCCGCCTACCTATACGTATGAGGACACCGGCGTCCCGCTCGGCGTCGCAGCTACCACCTGGGTGTACGCGGTGGCGGCGCAGGACTGCACGCCGAACTATTCCGCTCCAGTGATGTCAGCCTCGATCCCATTGCCTCCGAAGTAGAGATGATCACGCCCGTGGAGGAACGTCCTATGAAAGTCGCACCCCGTATGCGCAACCGTCAGGGCGCCGCCTTGATGGCGGTGCTCCTCGTGATGCTCGCGGTCATGGCGATCATCGTCGTCGCCTCGACGACCACGCTCAACGCGCGATTGATCGCCAAGAATAGCGAGCGAGCGGTGGTCCTCTACGATGCCGCCGAGGGATCGATCGAGGAGATCCGAAACCTCATCAACACGCACCCCGGCGACAGCAACTTCTTCCGGGACAGCGGCGAGATTACGCTGGAGAGTCGCGCGCCCGTGATGGACGCGAACGGGAAGCCGATCCCGCACGTGTATCGCTCCACGTGGGCAGGCCCGAGCTTCAACACCACCGGCCAATTCGGGATCTACGGGACGATCATCGCCAAGGTGGAGGACGACTACGGCAACGTGGTCTACCACCGCGGCACGGTCTTCCAGGACACCTTCGCCAAGTACGCCTACTTCTCGAACAGCGAAGGCGGCATCTTCTTCGGCGGCGGGGACCAGATCTTCGGCCCCGTTCACTCGAACGACGTGATCAACATCGCGCCGTCGGGCGTCGAATTCCACGACGTCGTCACGACAGCCAAGACGATCGGCGGCACCGCCTACGGTCTCTTCGACCGCGGCTATACGCAGAA
>JAYUMO010000026.1:0-11872 GCA_043762555.1 Gemmatimonadaceae bacterium
ACATGGGGCTCCGGGGGCGCCGCGGCAGCTCAGGCGCCGACGTCGCGCTGGAAATCGTCCCAGGTCGTGTCGCTCGAGCCCTCGATGCCCTGCACGCGCAAGGTGAATTCGCTGGGGTTGGTCGCGTAGAAGAGGGCCTGTTCGTAGGTGACCGCCTTCTTCGAGTACCAGTTCATCAGCGACTGGTCGAACGTCTGCATCCCGTATTGGACGGTGCCTTCCTTGATCAGATCGGGGATGTTGAGCGACTTCGTCATGTCGCGGATCTGATCGCGCACCGCCGCCGTGTTGATCAGGATCTCCACCGCCGGCACGCGCCCCTTGCCGTCGGCGCGGGGCACGAGGCGCAGTGAGATCACCGCGGCGAGCGCGCTCGCGAGTGTGAACCGCACCTCGGCCTGCTGGTGCGGCGCGTAGAAGGAGATCACGCGGCTGATCGTCTGCGTCGCGTCGGTGGTGTGCAGCGTCGAGAAGACGAGGTGGCCGGTGTCCGCCGCCTTGAGCGCGACCTCGAGCGTCTCGAGGTCGCGGATCTCGCCGATCAGGATGACGTCGGGGTCCTGCCGGAGCACGCGGCGCAGCGCCACCGAGAAGCTGCCGGTGTCGGCGCCCACCTCGCGCTGATTGATGCTCGACTTGTTGTCGCGATGCAAGAACTCGATCGGATCCTCGATCGTGATCACGTTCGAGTGCCGCTTCTCGTTGATGTGCTGGATCATCGCCGCGAGCGCCGTCGACTTCCCGGAGCCGGTGACCCCCGTCACGAGCACGAGCCCGCGCGGCCGCATCGCGATCTCCTCCACCACCGGTGGGAGATTTAGCTCGCTGACCGTCTTCACTTGGTAGGGTACGGCGCGGAGCGCGTACGCGATCGTCCCGCGCTGCTGGTAGACGTTCACGCGGAAGCGCCCGATGCCCGGCACGCCGATAGCGAAGTCGGCCTCCTTGTGCTCCGCGAACTCCTTCACCTGCTTCGGCGTCATGATCTGCTCGGCGAGGACCTTCAGATCCTCGGGGCGCAGCGGCGGCACGTCGAGCGTGGAGAGGTCGCCGTTGATCCGCAACACCGGCGGCCGCCCCACCTTGAGGTGCAGGTCGGACGCGTTCTGCGTGATCATCTTCTGCAGCACCGCCTTGAAGTTGAAGGCGGCGCTGCTCGCCGGCGCGGGGGTGTCCGTCGGCGCCTGCACCTGCGCGGTATTAGCCATTGGGGTCAATCCGGAAGAGGACCTGGGCGTATTCCACGGGATGCGCGTCGGGCACAAGGATCTCCCGCACCACGCCGGAGTACTCCGACTCGATCTCGTTCATGATCTTCATCGCTTCGATGATGCAGAGCCCCTGCCCCTTCTCGATCCGCCCCCCTTCGCTGACATAGGGCGCGGCGCCGGGCTCGGGCGACCGGTAGAAGGTGCCGACCATCGGCGACTTCACTTCCAGCAACTTCGACTTCGGCGCCGGCGCGGCCGCCACTTCGATCTCGCTCACCGTCGGCACGCCGTCCCCGGGCGTCGGCCGCGAGAGCGCGGGCGCCATCAGCGCCGGCATCGCCATCGGCGGCGTCAGCTGCACCGTCCCACGCTGCTGCGGCGTCTTGGAGATCCGGATCTTCATCCCCTTGTCGGAGGAGATCTCGATCGAATCCACCGAGGAGCCGTTCAGCAGCTCCACCAGCTTCTTCACGTAGCGCAGGTCGATCATGGTCGTCTCGGCTCGTCCGTGAGGCGTGTCCTCACGCCAGCTCGAGCAGCTGGCGCGGGAACTCGGTCAGGATGCGCGGCGTCGCGCCCTCGAGGACCACGTCGTCCTCAATGCGCACGCCGCCCCACCCGGCGCGGTAGATCCCGGGCTCGATCGTCACCACGGCGCCCGCCGACAGCACGCCGTCGGCGGTCTTCGACAGACGCGGCGCTTCGTGCACCTCCAGGCCGATCCCGTGCCCCAACCCGTGCCCGAACAACTCGCCGAATCCTTGGCCCTCAATGTAGCTCCGCGCGAGCGAGTCGGCATCCCGGGACGTCATCCCCGGCCGCACCCCGCTCGCGGCCCGCGCGTTCGCCTCGCGCACCACTGCGTAGAACGCGTGTTGCTCTGCGCTCGCACGCCCCACCACGAAAGTGCGCGTCACATCGGAGACGTACCCATCCACCGTGGCACCGAAATCGAAGAGCAGCCAGTCCCCCTTGGCGATCGGTCGCTCCGCCGCCCGCGCGTGCGGCAGCGCCGAGCGCGGCCCCGAGGCGATGATCGACTCGAAGGGGAACCCCGTGCTCCCACCCTCACGCAGCTCGCGTTCGAGCGCGCCGGCCACCTGCAGCTCCGTCATCCCCGGCCGCACCGCGTGCACCGTCCGCTCGAGCGCCGCGGTGGCCACCTTCGCCGCCCGCGCGATCGTCTCGATCTCCTCCGGATCCTTCCGCTCGCGCAGCGCTTCCACGAGGTCGACGGTCGGCCGCCATTGCCATCGGTCCCCCTGCGCGAGCAGCCGCTCGAAGTCCCGGTGGAACAGATGCGCCGACTCGAACCCCATCGCCGCCGCGTCCATCTCCGGCAAGATGCGCCAGAAGGCGTGCCAGACGCTCACCAGGTCGATCGAGACCCGCGCGAGATCGCCGACCTCGTCGCGCACCTGCGTCTGATAGCGGAAATCGGTAACGAGCAGCAGGCTCTCCGCGCTCACCGCGACGAGCGCGTTCGAGCCGGAGAATCCGGTGAGGTAGCGGATGTTCGGTAGGCTGGTGACCAGCAGCGCGTCGAGCCGCTGCGCCTCGAGCGCCGCGCGAAGCGCCGCAAGCCGCGCCGGCCGGCGGTCAGCCACGGGCGGCGATCGCGGCGACGAGTCCGCGGAGCGCCAGCTCGTACCCCTGTGTCCCGAAGCCGCTCACCAGGGCGAGCGCGCCCGCCGCGAGGACCGTTCGCCGGCGCTCCGGCTCGCGCGCGAAGATGTTGGAGATGTGCACCTCGACGTACGGTACGTCCACCGCGCGGAAGGCATCGCGGATGGCGAGGCTGGTATGACTGTACGCGCCGGCATTGATCAGCGCGCCGTGCGCGTGTCCGCGCAGCCCCTGGATGCAGTCCACGAGCTCCCCCTCCCCGTTCCGCTGCGCGAATTCCACCTCGACGCCGAGCTCGATCGAGAGCGCGCGCACGCGCGCCTCCACGCTGGCGAGTGTCTCCCGGCCGTAGATCGCCGGCTCGCGCGTGCCGAGCAGATTCAGGTTGGGTCCGTTCAGGACGGCGATCCGCACTATTTCTTGAGCCCGTCCAGCCATTCGTGGAAGAGCGCAAGATCCGCCTCGGGCGGCGCGCCGCCGGACTGGGCCACGCTCGGCGGGGTGGCGCTCTTGACCGTCAGGGCCGCGCCGCTCTCCGGCGGCGCGAAGAATTCGTCGAAGGAGACGCTCGCCGCCATCGTCCGCTCGTCGGTGGGCGCCTTCTGATCGCGGAAGACGTCGTCGAGCGAGAGCGGCAGCGACGCGGCCCGGGCCGGCTGTCCGGCGGCGGGCGTCCGCTTCCCACCCGTGAAGTCCTCGGAGAATGCGCCCGCGAGCGCGACGGCGGCCTGCTGATCGGGCGCGGGCACGCGGTCGGCGAAGAGTCCGCCGAGTCCGCCCGGCGCGGCGCCGTTCAGCGCCGCGGGAGTCTCGCTCGCGGCGGGGCTCGCACCCTTCGGCTCAGGCGCCATCGGCGCTGAAATCGGGCCGGCCGCCGGAGAGCCGCCCGTCGGAGGCGCCGCGTGGGCGGGCGGACTCATCGGCGCCGCTGTCGCCGCCACCGGGGGCCGCCGGGACGCCAGCCCACTGAAGAGATTCCGGATCGTCTGCGTGGGACGCGATGCGCGATCGCGCGCCGCGATGATCACCTCTTCAGACACCGACGCCGCCATCGACACGCTCGAGCGCGCGCCGCGTTCGAGCCGCGCGATGCGCTCCCTCAGCGACGCGTCCTCGGGGCGTGACGCCGCGAGCTGCCGGTAGATGCGGAGCGCCTCCTCGTGGTACCCTTGCTGGAGGTACAGCTCGGCCATCGTCTCCGTCATGAACGCGGCGGGCACTTCGCCCGTGGGACCGCCGCTCAGGTCGAGCATCCGCCCGATCGTCGGATCGTACGGGGCCTCGCCGCCGATCGGTGCCGCGAGCGCACCGTGGGATTCGGGGATCGATCCCCAGCTGTCCACGCCGGAGCGCGGGTCGATCGCCGCGGGGCGCGCGGGCGGCGGCGGCGGCGCGGCCGCCGCTTCCTTCGACGCCTCGACGTTGCGCGGCGTCGGGAAACTCATCGTGTCGCGGAGCGAATCCTCCGCCGGCGCGGATTGTGTCTGCGGTTGTGGTTGTGGTTGTGGTTGTGGGCGCCCCACTGGCGCCGGCGGCGACCAGAGCGCCGGCTCCTCCTCTTCCACCGGGCTCGAGGGGCTCGGTTGATTCGACGACGTCGGCTGGCTCGGCCGCGGCATTGGGGCGGCGGGCGCGGCCATGCTCGGGCGCGGCATCGCCACCGTCTCGGCGGCGCGCGCATTCGGCGCCGGCGTGCTCGGGACCCCGAGCGATCCCCGTGGCGGTGTGGGCGTCTGGAAGGCCGCGATGTCGGGCAG
This sequence comes from Gemmatimonadaceae bacterium, assembly GCA_043762555.1. Taxonomy (GTDB): domain Bacteria; phylum Gemmatimonadota; class Gemmatimonadetes; order Gemmatimonadales; family Gemmatimonadaceae; genus DATKOH01. The sequence continues at coordinate 4,595 of JAYUMO010000026.1, forward strand.
CGCGGGATCGCGCCGCGGCGCGGCGCCGGCGGGCGAAGCGGTGGACGACGGCGCCGGCGAGGCGACGGACGGCGGCGGTGCGATCGGCGCGGTGAACTGGGCGAAGTCCTCGAGCCCCGCGAAGTGCGGCGGGGGCGGCGGCGTGACCGCGGCCGCGCCGGGGGAGCCCGCTCCGCCCGCCGCGCCCGGCCCGGCGGATGCGGCGGGCGCCGTATCGGGAGTGAGATTCTCGGGGATCGTGCCGAGCGTCAGCCGCGGCATCGCCGGGAAATTCAGCCCCGGCGCGCCCGGGCGCTCCGGATTGATGTCGCTCCACGACACCGGCTCCGTCGTCCCCGGGGCGGGGGCGGGCGCGGCGGTCGACGTCTCGAGCACCTTCAGATGGACCGCGACGTCCACGTTCTGCGGGTCGACCTCGAGCAGCCGGTAGTACCACCCGCGCGCCCCCTCGAGGTCGCCGGTGAGACGGGCGACGTCGCCCAGTTGGCGCAGCGCGATCAAGTTTTCCGGATCGAAGCCGATCGCGGCTTCGAACGTCGCGCGCGCCTCATCGAGTTGGCCGCTCTCGAAGAGCGCCTGCCCCAGCACGATATACCCGCTGATGTACGTCGGCTGCAGCGGCACCTGCGTCCGGCAGATCTCGATCGCCGTCGTCAGGTCCCCTTGTTTGCGATACTCGTTGGCGAGCCGCGCGAAGACGCGACGCGGGTTCTCGCCGTACTGGCGCAGGAGCTCTTCGATCAGGGCGGACTCGGCCATGCATGCCCTCAGGGTTGCCACCTATGACGGTGGCAGGAGAGAGTCGGCAACTTATACGTACCTGACGATTCAAGTCAATCGGAAGTCATACGCTGTCTTGATTTTACGCGCGGCGGGCCGCTAGATTTTTCGGCTCCCCCAGTCCGCCCCACCCGCCCCTCTGCGATCCGCCAGGAGTTCCGCCCCATGCTGCAAGGCATGCGCTCCGCCGCCAAGTACATCTGGTTCTTCGTCGCTGCGACCTTTCTGATCGGTTTCGTCTTCTATCAGCAGTCCGGTCTCGGCGGCCGCGACGTCACCCCGATCACGACGGTGGCCAAGGTCAATGGCGCCGCGATCACCTACGTCGAGTACCAGAAGGCGCTCCGCGACCGGAATCAGCAGGAGCAGCAGCGCTCCGGCCGCACGATGAACCTCGATCAGGAGCGCCTCGTCGCCGAGCAGGTCTTCAACGACCTGGTGACCGATAAGCTGTTGGCGGAGGAGTACGCGAGGCGGGGGATCGCGGTCACGGACGACGAGGTGCGCCAGGCGCTGCTCGAGCAGCCCTATCCGCCGATCGCCCGGAGTCCTGAATTCCAGACCGACGGGCGCTTCGACATGCAGAAGTACCAGCGCTTCCTCGCCAGCCCGTTGGCGCGCCAAGAGGGGATCGTCCTCAATCTGGAGACTTATTACCGCACCGCGCTCGCGCGGTCCAAGCTCTTTGAGCAGATCGCGACGAGCGTCTACCTCACCGATGCGCAGCTCTGGCGGCTCTGGCGCGACACGCGTGATTCGGCGCAGGTCACCTTCGTCGCCTTCTCCGCCGATCTGATCGCCGACAGCGCGGTGCGGGTGTCGGACGCGGAGATCGCCGCCTACTTCGAGGCGCATCGGAAGGCGCTCAGCGACGTCGCGGGGCGCGCGGTGCTCTCGATCGCGCGCCTCCCGCGGACGATCGGCGCCGGCGACAGCGCGGCGGCGCGGGCCAAGGCGGAGGGGCTCCGTGCCGAGATCCAGCAGGGCGCCAAGTTCGAGGACGTCGCGCGCCGCGAGTCCGCGGATACCGCGTCGGCGGCGCAGGGCGGCGCCCTCGGGAAGGCCGGGCGCGGGGCGTACGTGCCGAGCTTCGCGGCCGCGCTGTACTCGCTCCGCATCGGCGAGCTCTCGCCGCCCGTGCTCACGCAGTTCGGGTACCACCTCATCCGGGTCGACGCCCGCCAGGGCGACTCGGTGACGGCGCATCACATCCTCGTGCGCATCCAGCAGGGCGACTCGGCGGCGACGCGCACCGACCGGTTGGCCGATGCGCTCTCCAAGGCGTCGGGGGCGACTCCGCCGGCGGTCTTCGACAGCGTGGTGAAGGGGCTCGGGCTCGAGATCGGCCAGGTGAGCGTCACCGAGGGGGCGGCGGCGCTCCTGCACGGGCAGTACGTGCCGGGCGCCAGCTCGTGGGCCTTCGATGGCGCGACGCCGGGCGAGATCGGCGAGCTGATCGATGCCGACGACGCGTACTATCTGCTGCGCCTCGACTCCCTGACGCCGGGGCGTAAGCCGACGCTCGACGCGATGCGCGAGGAGATCCGCAAACTGCTCGCGCGTGAGAAGAAGCTCGATCGCCTGCTCCCGAGAGGCCAGCAGCTGACGGCGGCCGCCGCGGGCGGCACGTCACTCGAGACGGCGGCGGCGACGCTCGGCTACGTCCCCGTGACGAGCGCGTTCTTCGCGCGCACGAGCCAGGTGCCTGGGCTCGACCAGGGGACCGAGGCGATCGGCGCGGCGTTCGGGCTCCCGGTGGGCGTGGTCGGGCCGCCAGTGAAGGCGCGGACCTCGGTGGTGGTGGAGCGCGTCAACGTGCGGCACGTCGCCGACAGTGCGCTCTGGGAGAAGCAGAAGCCGCTGCAGCGCGACCAGATGCAGCAGCGGATGCGCGAGGCGACCGTGCAGCAGTACATGGCCGGGCTCCGGCAGGACGCGAAGATCGTGGACAACCGGAAGAAGATCCAGGCCGACGCCCGCCGGCAGCCGACGAGTTAGACTCGGGACTCGGGAATCGGGACTCGGGAATCGGGGAGGAAGAACAACTTTGGGGCGGTGCGCAGTCCAAACGGTTCATGCCATCCCGAGTCCCGAGTCCCGATATTTTCAGTGCGTCGACCCTGCTTGCCGGCGGGAGTCGGCTACTTGATCAGTCGCTTCGGCTCCGCTCTCGACTCTTCCTTCGTCCCGGTGCCGGGCGCCGCGTCGCCCCCGCGGAGGCGGTCCGGCTCGGAAGGCGGCGAGATATCGGGCGACACGATGTCGGTCATGTTCTTCCTGAATTCGCGGATCCCCTTGCCGAACGAGCCCGCGATCTCGGGAATGCGCTTCGCGCCGAAGAGCAGGAGTACGACCAGCAGGATGAGGAGGATCTCGGTGAAGCCGAGGTTCCCGAACATGGAATGGTCCTCAGAAGAGGGATCGCGCGATCAGATAGGCGACGAGCACGCCGACGAGGCTCATGAGCGAGACGTCGAGCGCGATCGGGCCGAGAGCGAAGTTGACGATGATGAGATTGACGGTGATGGCGCCGATCTGCGGCGTCACCCCCGCGGTCAGGAACTCCTTCACCGCGCCGGCGGGGAGGAAGGCGCGGCAGACCTGGGTGAGCAGCCCGCCGGTGATGAAGCCCGCGGCGAGCACCCCGGCGTAGAAGCGGGGGCGATGCTTCGCGAAGCCCCGCGTGGGCGCGATCACTGGGACCGGTCCAGCGCGTACGCGATGGCGTCCCGCAGCGCGGCCGTGGCGGCCGTGTCGGGGAGATCGCCGAGCGCGGAATCGGCGTCGTGCGCGTACTCGCCGCCGCGCCGCCGCGCGTAGTCCAGCCCGCCGCGGTCGGAGACGATCTCGATCACGAGCGCGATCTGCGCGTCGGTGGGCGCGGCGGCCTCGAAGAGCGCGTCCACCTCGCGCCGCGCAGCCGCCGGCAGTCCGCGCAGCGCGTGGATGAGCGGCAACGTCACCTTGTGCTCGCGCAGATCGAGGCCGCAGGGCTTCCCGGTCACCGACTCGTCGGAAGTGTAGTCGAGCAGGTCGTCGGCGACCTGGAAGGCCATGCCGAGCGCTTCGCCATAGCGCGCGAGCGCTTGTCGGTGCTCGCGGGCGCCGGCGAGCGCGCCGATGCCGCACGCCGCGGAGAGGAGCGACGCGGTCTTCGCGCGGATCAGCTCCTCGTAATCCTCCTCCGTGAACCCGAGAGCATCCAGCGACGTGAGCTGCCGCATCTCCCCCACCGTCATCGCGTTGGTGGCGTCGGCGAGCACCCCGAGCACCTCGAGGTCGCCGCCGCGCACGAGCTCCACCACCGCGCGCGAATAGAGGAAGTCCCCCATGATCACCGACACTTGATGACTGAAGAGCGCGTTGATCGTGGGCATGCCGCGGCGAAGCGCCGAGTGGTCCACCGAGTCGTCGTGCACGAGCGTGGCGAGATGCACGAGCTCCACGACGGCGGCGAGCGTCACCGCGCGCGGCTCGGGCCGTTCCGCCACCGCGCTCGCGAGGAGCGTGAGGGTGGGGCGGAACATCTTCCCCTTCATCAGCAGCAGGTGCCCGTTCACTTCGTCGATGAGCGGGAAGTCCGCCGCGACCACGCGACGGAGCTCCCGGCCCACGAGCTCGAGCCGGTCGCGCACCGGCAGCTGGATGTCGGCGAGCGCCGGCGTGAGCGGCGAGCGGGCCGAGAGGACGGGCGTCACCGGACCTTTCGCTCGGTGGCCACGAGCCGGTCGCCGATGTCGCGGAACTGGATGTCCACCGCGAACACCCGCTCGTAGTACTTGAGCGCCTCGGCCACCTGCCCGAGCGATTCGGAGGCGTAGCCGAGCAGGTACAGCACGCCGACGAGCGTGTCGTCGCTGAGCGTCTTGTCGTTCAGCGCGCGGGAGAGGATCGTGAGCGCGATCTGGTACTGCCGCTTCTCGACGAAGCACTGGCCGAGCGCCTCGTAGGTGCGCACGCGTTGCTCGGTGCCGCGGAGCGCTTTTTGGAACTGCGAGATCGCTTCATCCAACAGTCCCATCTCCTTGTACGCGACGCCCAGGTCGTAGTGGCTCTCGTGATCGGTCTCGTCCACGCTCGCCGCGACGCCCTGCTTGAACTTCGAGAGCATTTCGGCGAAGCCGCCCTGGTCACCCGACGGATGCCCGGCGGTGGCGCCGGCGGCGGCGGGACTCGCGCTCGGCTCAGGCTCGTCGTCCTTCAGCCAGTCGGAGAGGTTCACGAAGCTCTCGCGACGCGGCGTGGCAGGCCGCTTCGCGGGCGGCTCCGTGGGCGCCGAGGAGGCGCGCGCGCCCTCGCGCGACGGATCGCCGCGACGGCGATCGGCCGGCGGGCCTCCCCCGCGCACCGCGAAATCGCCGGACGTCCGGCGGCGATCGGCCGGCGGGCCGGCGGGGGCCCGTGGCGGCACGCCGTTCGCGGCGCTGTCGGCGATGGCCGCGTCCGCCGGCTTCGTCGGGAGCACCGCCGGGAGCTCGCGCGTGCCGAATGCCTCGCGCAGCGCCGAGCGTGCCCGCGGATCCTCGGGCGCCAGCTCCACCACGCGGCCGTAGACCGCCTTCGACTTATCGAGTTGGCCGCTGCGGAAGAGACATTCCGCCAGCGCGAGGTAGGCGTCCACCAAGCGCGGGCGATCGCTCGCGCGCACGGCGTACTCCACCCGCTTCTGGTGATATCGCACGGAGTTCGGGTCCACGCGCAGCAGTTCCTCGGCGATGCTGGTGGCGCCGCCGTACTCGCCGGCCCTCTCGAAGCCGCCCATCGATTCCTCGAGCGCCTTCAGGCCGGCGCTCCGCTCGCCGTTCTCCAGGAGCGCCTCGCCGAATTCGCGCCGCAGCACCCAGTTCTCCGACTCACGCAGCACCCGCTCGCGCAGCTCCTCCACCGCGCTCCCGATCCCCGACGAGAAGGCGGCGTCGATCACCGACTCGTCCTCGTCCTCCAGACCGCGCAGGTCGGTGTGACGGCTCGGCGTGCGGCGCTTCTGCGCCTTGGTGGGGCGCGGCTCGGGCGCGGGCGTGGCTCGCGACTTGGCCTCGGCGGGCATCTGCCCCTTCGATGGCGTGCCAGCCTGCTTCGCGGCCGCCGCGGGGGGCGGAGCGGTCGGCTCGGCGGGAGGGGGCGCCACGTCCTTCCCCTTCCCCTTCTCTTTCTCCTTGTCCTTCTTCGTCGACGCTCTCGCCGGCACCGGGTCGTCCGGCATGATCAGCGTCAGCCCACTCGTCGCGCGCGCGGTGGCGTTCGGATCGAAACTCGGGAGACCCGGCGGAAGCGTCTTCCCCTTCGGCTCCTCGTCGACGTCGAGCATCGGGAGGTCGGCGAGCGAGTCCTCCGCCGTCGCCGCCGCGCCCTCCGACGGTGTCGTTGACTCGAGTCCCGCGAGCCGTTCGATCGGCGCCTTCTCCCGGTCGTCGCGGGTCGTGATCGACGTCTGTTCGAAGCCGGTGATGAGCCCCGAATCGATATGGCTGACGAGGTCGGCCGAGGCATTCGGGTCGACGGTGACCGCCGACGGCGGCGATCTGCCGGCGGCGGTGGTGCCGGCGGCCGGCGTGTCGCCGCTGGGCACTTCGAGCAGCGGCAGATCGATCTCGGGGACGGGCTCGGTGTCGCGCTTCCCCTTCGCCGCGGGCTCGGCGACATCCCCCGGCGTCGCGGCCTTCGGTGCGGGCGTGGGTCGTTCCTTCTCGGCCTTGGGGGCGGGCGTCGCCGTTTTGGACGCGCGCCCCGGGCCCTTCTTCGGCGCGCCGGTGTCGTATTCGACGTCGAGGAAGACGAGGTCGTTCGCGCGCGGCGTGGGACGCGAGGCGCCGGCGGTCGGCTCCAGCGTCTCGTCGATCGCCTTCATGCGATCCACGGTCGCGCGCGCTTCCTTGGCGCGCCCCTCGGAGGAGAACTTATCGTACAGCGCCTGCAGCTGTTCGATCGCCTCGTCCTTCCGGTCGCGCTTTACCAACTGGTCCGCGAGCATCAGGCGGATGTCATCCTGATCCGGGCAGAGGTCGGCGAACTCCTTCAGCGCGCGGAAGGCCTCCTCGAGCTGGCCGCCCCGCTGCATGCGGTCGGCGTACTCCAGGAAGTTCTGCTTCGCGTCGTTGATGAATCCCTTCTGCGCGCTGATCTTGCCGAGCTTGTAGTAGACGCTGTTCCGCCCGGGCGCATTGCGCAGGATCTTGTTGCACAGCGCGATCGCGTTGTTGAAGAAGCCGCCGTCGGTGTACAGATCGACGGCCTTCTCGTAGTGGTCCACCGCCTCGCTGACGTCGCCCTTGCGTAGCAGCAGATCGCCCACGCGGTTGTAGAGCGCCACGTCGGCTTCATCGATGTGCTCGTCCAGCTCGGCCAGGACGAGCACGTACGTATCGAGCGCCTTCTCGAACTGCTTCTTCTGCTCGAATTCGAGCGCTCGTTTCTTCAGCTTCGCGACGTTGGACATCAGCGCGTAGTGTGCTCCGGAGGCAGAACGGCGCGGCTCCGCGCCTCGGGACGCGAGAGAAT
>JAYUMO010000027.1:0-3507 GCA_043762555.1 Gemmatimonadaceae bacterium
ACGCGGATGAACGCGGAAAGAGCCGGATGAAAGCGGATCACCGATTGTTGTCAACAACAAGAAAGGAATCCTGACTCTCGCACGCCAGGCTCCGTACGCCCCTCGGAGAGATCAGCAGTTCAGATCCGCGTAAATCCGCGGAAAGCAGTTCCGCGGATTTCCGCGGCACCGCGCAGTTGATTTACCCCACTGGAGACGGAGGAGCGATGCACGGAACTCTGTTCGACATTCGCTACGCGGCGCGCCGCCTGCGCCACACTCCGGGCTTCACATTGATCGTCGTCCTCACGCTCGCGCTCGGCATCGGCGCGAACTCGGCGATCTTCTCGGTGGTGAATGCCGTCCTCCTGCGCCCGATGCCCTATCGGGAGCCGGCGCAGCTCGTCGAGGTCTACCATTGGTATCCAGCCCTCAAGTTGCACGCGGGCGTCTCGGCGCCGGGCTTCCACGCGTATCGCGATGAGACCCACGACTTCGATGGCGTCGCCGTCTCCACCGGTTGGGGGGTGAACCTCACCGGGATCGGTGAGCCGCAGCGGCTGCACGGCGTCAAGGTGAGTGGCGACTTCTTCCGGACGCTCGGGGTGCCGGCCGCGGTGGGTCGCACCTTCCGCCTCGACGAAGATGAGGTGGGCCGCGAGCACGAGGTGGTGATCAGCGACGGCCTCTGGCGGCGTCTCCTCGGCGCCGTGCCGGATGCCGTGGGACGCCAAGTGTCGCTCAACGGCGAGCCGTACACGATCATCGGCGTCATGCCGCCGGAGTTCCTCGATCCCTGGCGGCGTGACGCCGATATCTGGGCGCCGATCGCGATCGATCCGAAGCGCTTCACTCCCGACAACTTCACGAACGAGTGGATGCAGCTCGTGGCGCGGCTGAAGCCTGGCGTGACGGTCGGGCAGACGAAGCGCGACATGACCGCCTTCGCCGAGGATCTCAAGAAGCGCTACCCCACCCAATTCGGCGCCGATTGGACCCTCGGCGTCAGCACGCTCACGGAATCGAAGACCGGCGCGATCCGCCCCGCGCTGCTCGTCCTGCTCGGCGCGGTGGGGCTCGTGCTGCTCATCGCCTGCGCGAATGTCGCGAACCTCCTGCTCGCGCGTGCGGCGGCGCGGCAGAAGGAAGTGGCCATCCGCACCGCGCTCGGCGCCGCGCGGTGGGCGCTCGTGCGACAGCTGCTCGTGGAGAGCCTGATGCTCGCGGTCGCCGGCGGCGGGCTCGGACTGGTGATCGCCGACATGAGTGTGCGCGCGCTCGTCGTGCTCAACCCGAGCAGCGTGCCCGGCGTGGCCGACCTGCGCGTGGATGGCATGGTGGTGGCGTTCACGGCGTTGATCGCCGTCGGCACCGGCGTGCTCTTCGGACTCGCGCCGGCGATCCAGAGCTCGCGTGGCGATCTGCACGTGATGCTCAAGGAAGGGGGACGCGGCGGCACCACGGATAGACGGGGCCAGCTCATCCGCCGAGCGCTCGTGGTGGCGGAGGTCGCGCTCGCGCTCACGCTGCTCACCGGCGGTGGGCTCCTGCTCAAGAGCTTCGTGCGGCTCGCGAACGTCGCCCCCGGTTTCGATCCGCGCAACGTGCTCACCTTCGACGTGTCGCTCCCGGAGTCGCAATACCCGACCGACACCACGGTCCGCGTCTTCTTCGCGCGGTTGATGCCGCGCATCGCGCAGGTGCCCGGCGTGGTGGCGGCGGGCGCGACGACCGACATGCCCTTCAGCGACAACTGGAGCACCGGAAGCTTCAACATCGAGGGGTACGTTCCGCCCCCGAAGACCAATAGTCCGTGGGGCGACATCCGGATCATCTCGCCGGACTTCCTGGCCACGCTCAAGGTGCCGCTGCTCGCGGGCCGCTTCTTCGACGCGCGGGACAACGCGGCCGCGCCGAACACCGCGATCGTGGACGACGAGCTGGTGCGCCGATTCTACAAGAGCGCGCCGGACGCGATCGGCAAGCGCATCTATTTCGGCGAGCGGAAGCCCACCCCGAAAACGCAGTTCATCACCATCGTGGGTGTCGTCGGCCACACCAAGCACGAAGGGCTCGACGCCGACGCCCGCATCCAGGTGTACTTCCCGGTAGACCAGACCAATTTCGCGTTGAACGGCATGGACATCGCGGTGCGCACCGCCGGCGACCCGATGCGATCGGTGAACGCCGTGCGCACGGCGATCGCGGAGGTGGACCGCAACATGCCGATGGCGCGGATCAACACGCTCGAGAAGATGGTGGACGCCTCCATGGGACGCCGCCGAGTGTCCACGATCCTCATCGGCATCTTCGCTTCGCTCGCGCTCCTGCTCGCATCGCTCGGCATCTACGGCGTGATGTCCTTCACCGTCGCCCAGCGCACGCGCGAGATCGGCGTGCGCGTGGCCCTCGGCGCGAGCCGCGGCGACGTGCTCAAGCTCATTGTCGGGCAGGGGGCGATTATCGCCGGCATCGGCGCGGCGATCGGCCTCGTCGGTGCGATCGGCACGGCGCAGCTACTGCGCGCGCAGCTCTTCGGCGTGGGACCGTCGGACCCGAGCACCCTCATCTCGATCATCGCGCTCCTCGCCGCGAGTGTGATCGTCGCGAGCATCATCCCCGCGCTCCGCGCCGCCAGCATCCATCCCACCGAGGCGCTGCGGGAGGAATGAGGCGGGCGCTGAGCGCAGGCGCGGCGAAGCGTCGAGCCGGTCGCGAGGCGATCCTGCGGCGGGGTCAGTTCGCAGTGACCATCATGCCTTCACTCGAGTTTGGCTGACCGAGCAGGTCAGCCTAACCGCGCCGCATCTGCTCGCGGGCCGCCCCCTCAAGACACAACGCCGTCGGGACTTGCGCCGTCGTCTTGGCGAGCGCACCCTCATGATAGGCTGACAGCACCTCGCGAGTTTCGTCGCGGCGCGGCAGCGATCGTTGCAGTCTAATCCTCGTTAGGTGGCTCCGGCCGACCGCGCCACACCAGGGATGGCGGCGGCTTCGTCGCGCCAGATATGGACTGCAATTGATGACGATCCGTGATCTTGGGGAAGCCGGCTGATGAAAGCAGTCCAGTGCACCGCGTACGGACCGCCCGAGGTCCTCCAGCTCCGCGATATCCCGACGCCGGAGCCGACGCGCGGCCAGGTGCGGATCAGGATGCGCGCGACGGCGGTCACCTACAGCGACTGCTTCGTGCGGGGGCTGGTCATCAGGAGTCCCCTCCATCTTCTGGCGCGGCTGATCATCGGCCTCCGGCGACCGCGGCGACAGGTGCTCGGCATCGTCGTCGCGGGAGAAGTCGACCAGGTCGGCGCGGGGGTGACCTCCTTCAGAAAAGGGGACCAGGTCTTCGGGCTGGATGGCTGGGGCGCGAGCGCCTGGGCTGAGTACAAGTGCATGAAAGCCGACGGCGTCCTCGCGTCGAAGCCGGAGAACCTGAGCTGGCTGGAAGCGGCGGCGATTCCGTACGGCGGTCTCCTCGCCCTCCACTTTCTCCGGGCGGGCGGGATCGCCCCAGGGATGCGGGTGCTC
>JAYUMO010000028.1:0-1552 GCA_043762555.1 Gemmatimonadaceae bacterium
GATCGCGAAGCTGACCGCCGAACAGTGCATCGGCCTCCGCTTCGCCTCCGACGCCGAGCTCCCCGCCCTCGTGGACCGAGCCGTCTCCGGCGAGCTGAAGGATCGCAAATCGATCAAAATGCTCGTGAAGGATTGGCAACCCGACCACCTCCGTGCCTGATGCCCTTGCCGCTGCTCTTCGCAGTTGCCGAGTGCCGAGCGCCGGGTGCCGAGACCCGCCGTTCTATTGCGGCCTGCTCCTGAGTTGCGCACGTTAAGGCCATGAGTTCCTCCTCCCGCGATCCCCTCTGGCGCCGCACGTGGGACAACGTCCTCCTGCGCACCTTCCTCTATTACGTCATCATGGGCGCGCTCGTGATGATCATCTGGCGCATCATGCCGGACAGCTGGCGCGCGTTCTTCGACAAGGCCGTCACGCAGCTCACCGGCGGCGGCGGCCAGGGCCGGGCCGGTGTTTCGAAGGGCGCCGACATCCTCAATGCGCCCTCCGCGGCGGCGGAGGGGGAGCTCGGGACGACAGCCGCGCTCGCGATCACCGCCGCCTTCTTCATCGCGCTCCCGGTGGCCTGGATCTACACGCTCACGCGCGCCAAGAAGGGCTATCGCCAGGCGTTGGCGCACGCGCTGATCGTGCTGCCGGTGGTGGACGCCGGCGTGGTGGTGCTGGTGAAGAACTCGCTCGCGCTCGCGTTCAGTCTCGCGGGGATCGTGGCCGCGGTGCGATTCCGCAACACGCTCGAGGACACCAAGGACGCCGTCTACATCCTCGTCGCCGCGGCGATCGGCCTGGCCAGCGGCGTGCAGCTGCCGGTGGCGGTCGTGCTCTCGGTCGGCTTCAACATCATCACGGTGGCGCTCTGGATGACCGATTTCGGGCGCAACCCTGCTGGTCTCGGGGGCGCTCTCGCCCAGGAGCGTCTCGTGCGCACGCGCGAGCAGATGAGCCAGACCCAGAGCTTCGTGGCGGTGGTGGACGACGAGCTGCTGAAGCAGATGTCGCCGGCGCAGCTCGACGCGCTCGCCGACCGCGCCTGGCGCCGCCGCAAGAAGATGAATCCGGAGATCGACAAGAAGGACGACAAGCCGGAATTCGACATGCTCCTGCGGGTGCACACCGGCGATCCCGATCGCGTTCGCGAAACGGTCGAGCCGGTGCTCAAAGCGCAGCTCAAGCACTGGCGCTTCGGCAACGTGGTGCACGAGTCGCCCACCGAGCACGTGGTGGAGTTCTCGCTGCACCTGGGCAAGAACGTCAATCCGTCGGATCTGGTGGGCGCGGTACAACTTGCGGCGGGCGAGGCCGCCACACATGTCGAATTGCTCTAAGGCCGCTTGGCTGGCCCTTGGCGCCGCCGCGGTGATCACTGCGCGCGCCGGCGCACAGGACTCGGCCGCGGCCCCGGCGCCCGCGAAGCCGACGAAGCTCTTCGCGTCCGACAGCATCTTCGCGATCACCATCGGCACCGATCTCAAGAAGTACGCCAGCACGCGCGATAGCGCCGCGCCCTGGATCCCCGGGCGGCTCGTCGTGGGCGGCGACACGCTGCACGTC
>JAYUMO010000029.1:0-4422 GCA_043762555.1 Gemmatimonadaceae bacterium
CAGGTAGGCCGCCGGGCATCGCACCAATGCGATCATTGACCGGGGCGAGCCATCGATGGCGTCCTCCGGCGGCAGCGCCGGCACACCGAATTCGCGCACGAAGGCGGCCGCCGCAGCGCTGTCGACGGCCGGCATCGACGGAGTGGGACGGATGCCGGACGAATCGGCGGGGACGAACGTCAGACCGCGGAGCATCCATGCGCCGCCGAGCGCGGCGCGGGTGCCGGAGTCCGCCGTGATGGCGATGGCCAGGGGGCGGCCCCGCCGCCTCGCCGCGTCCGCGAGCGCGTGCAGCGGATCGCCCGTCGAGTGCACATCGAGCCCGTGCCGGCGTGCCAGCTCCGCGTCGTACCAGTCGGCGTACAAGAGCGGCGCCGACGCCACCGTCACGTCGGGTCGCGCGCCCTCCACGATCTGCGCGTACCAGAGCAGAAAGGTGTCGTGATCGCCGACGGCCACGAGCACGGCGTCGCGGGGCGCGCCCCAGAGCAGGGCGCGCGCCACGGTGCGCGCGCCGTCGCGCCCCACGCCGCGCGCGAGATCCATCGCGCGCCAATTGAGCGCGACGGGCAGCGCCGCGATCGCGACGCCGGCCGGCACCAGCCGGCGGTCGATCCGGGACGCAAGCCCCACGGCGCCGACGCCCACCCACGCGCCCCACGTCCAGAAGGCGAGCGCGAAGAAGTAGTCGCGTTCGCGCACTTCGTGCGCCGTCCCCTCGGGGAGGAGGCCGTAGCCAAGGCTGTAGCCGGCGTTGAAATTCAGATAGAGCACGAGGCCGACACTCGCGCAGGCGAAGAGCGTGACCAGCGCGCGCCAGCTCCGGCGATCGGCACGGCGGTGCGCGCGGCATCCGGCCGCGCCGAGCCCGAGAAAGGCGAGCGTGACCGCCGTGCGCGCCACCGCGGGAGCGGCGCGTGGCGCCAGCGAGAGCGCCACCTGCCAATCCATGTACTCGAAGAACTGCGCCGCCTGGAGCCAGAGCGGCGCGTGGCGCGGCCAGAGCGCGAAATCGCCGTATTGGCGGCGGCCGACCACCTCCCACACCGCGCTCCACGTGGTCGGGTCGCCCTCGTTCAGCGCCGGGTCGTGGGCGGCGCGCAAGATCAGGATCGCGCACGGCGTGAGCGCGAGCACGACGGCGCAGGCAACGATCGCCGCGTGGCGGCCGCCCTCCCGCCGCGGCCGCGACGACGGCGACAAAAAGAACGATCGCGATCCCCGCGACGGAGACCGCCACCGACGCCCGTCCGACCCCCGCGGCCGCGATCGCCACGCCGAGCAGGATCGCCGCGTCCCGGTGCCGGAGCGCGCGATCGCGATCCTGCGCCGCGAGCACGATCGCGGCCGGCGCCGCGGTGAGCGCGCTCAGATGCACCGGCACCGCGAGCGCCATCGCGTACGCGGTGAGCGCCAGCCAGCGCACCTCCCCGGTCGCGCCGGCGCGCTCGGCGGCGAGCAGCATCCCCATCGCCAGCAGCAGCGCCGTCGCGTACGCCTCGGTCACCGTCGCGCTCGACCAGACGGTGCTCATTCCCCCCGCGCAGAGGGCAGCGGCGAGCCCCATCGACGCGCGCCCCATCGCGCGCGCGACGAACAGCGCGAGCGCGCCGGCGGCGAGCGCCGTCGCCGCCGCCGAGAGCAGATTCACCGCGCGCGCGGTGGGGAGCCCCCCGAGCCCGAGCGTCCACGCGCGCGCGAGCGTCACGTAGAGCGGCGTGCCCGGCGGATGCGGGATCCCCCACGAGCGCGCCGCGGCGATGAACTCGCCGCTGTCCCAGAAGCTGACGCCGGGCGCCGCGGTCGCGGCGTAGATCGCGAAGAGCAGTGCCGCCGCCGCCGCGGCCGCAACGGCGATCGCCGCTCGCCCGAGCCTTACCCGCGTAGCGACACCGCCGCGTGCTCGCCGGTGGCCCGCCGCCGCACGCCGGCGAGCAGGTCGCGCAGCTCGGCCGGCGAGATCCCACGCCGCAGCCGGCCGCCCTCCGCCACCGAGATCTGCGCGCTCTCCTCGGAGACCACGATCGCGAGCGCATCGGTCTCCTCGCTCAGGCCGAGCGCCGCGCGATGTCGCGTCCCGAGCGTGCGGTCGCTCACGTGCGATTGCGTGAGCGGGAGGATGCACCCCGCCCCGATGATCGACTCGTGGCGGATGATCACCGCGCCGTCATGGAGCGGCGAGCGCGGCGTGAAGATCGTCTGGAGGAGGTCGGCACTCACGTGCGCGAGCATCGGCGTGCCCGTCTGCACGTAGTCGCCCAGCCGTACGCCGCGCTCCACCGCGATGAGCGCGCCGGTGCCGGCGTGGCTCAGCCGCTCCACGGCGTTCACGACGTGCGTCGCCATCTCGCTCGTCTCCATACGCCGCAGCAGGCTCATCGCGCGCGATTGCCCCAGATGCGCCAGCGTCGCCCGCAGCTCGGGCTGGAAGAGGACGAGCACCGCGAACGCACCATACGTGAACACGAGCCCCAGCAGATACGTGATCATCCCGAGCTTGAAGATCCACGCCGTGGCGTAGACGACCACGAGCACCACGATGCCGACGAGCATCTGCAGCGCGCGCGTGCCGCGGAAGAGGAGCAGCAGCCGGTAGATGACCGCCGCGGTGACCACGATCTCGAGAACGTCGCGCCAATCGAAGAAGAGGAAGCGCAGCGAGGCGGCGTCGCTCACACGCCCCTCACGCGAGTCCGCCCGCGCGGAGCACCGCCCACGCGACATCCAGCGCGCGGCGCGCCGCCCGCACGTCGTGCACGCGGAAGATGCGCGCCCCGGCGGCCAATCCGAGCACGTTCGCCGCCGTGGTGCCATCCACCCGATCGGCCGGATCGGCGGCCCCGCTCACCTCACCCACCACCCGCTTCCGCGATACGCCGAGCACCACCGGGAATCCGAGCGCCGTGACCTCGCGCAGCCGGCCCAGCACGGCGAGGGAGTGCTCGCTCCGCTTGGAGAAGCCGATCCCCGGATCGAGCGCGATCGCGCCCGGCGCGATCCCCGCGCGCTCCGCCGCCGCCGCGCGCCCGCGCAGCTCGGCGACCACTTCTGGCACCACCTCTCCATAGTACGCGTGCTCGTACGTCGCCATGTCGCTCACCGTGCCGCGCGAGTGCATGAGGATCACACCGCACCCGGCGCGCGCGCACACCGCGCCCATCCGCGCGTCCAGCCGCAACCCCGACACGTCGTTGATGATCTCGACCCCTTCCGCCAGCGCGGCCTCGGCGACGTCCGCCTTCACCGTGTCCACCGAAAGCGGCAGCTCCGGGAACGCCGCGCGCAGCGCGCGCACCACCGGGAGGACGCGACTCATTTCCTGGGCCGCGCTCACCGCGACGGCGCCGCCCGGCCGCGTCGACTCGCCGCCGACGTCGATCAGGTCCGCGCCGTCGGCCACCATCGCGGCGGCGTGCGCCAGCGCGGTGGCGGGCTCGACGAAGCGGCCGCCGTCGCTGAAGCTGTCGGGCGTGACGTTCAGAATGCCGAGAACGAGCGGGCGGTCGAGGCGCAGCGCGCGGCCGCGCGCCAGCCACGCCGTGCGCTCGCCCGCCGCGATCACGCGGGCGCGACCTCCGGCCCGCCGAGGAGCGGCGGGATCGCCGGCTTCGCGGGCACGGCCGCCCCCGGCGTCGCGGCCGGAACGGCGGGCGGCGACGCGTCGCGCGGCGGCGGCAAGAGCTCGCCCTTCGCCAGGATGTCGATCTCCTCGCCGGTGAGCGTCTCGCGCTCGAGGAGCGCCTCGGCCACCCGCCGCAGCAGGTCCGCGTGCTCGGTGAGCGTCGCCTTCGCCCGGTCGTAGCTCTCGCTGAGCAGCCGCGTGACCTCTCCGTCCACCATTTGCGCCGTCCGTTCCGACACCTCGCGCCGGTGCATCAGCTCGCGGCCGAGGAAGACCTCCTGCTCGTTGTCGCCCACGAGCACCGGACCGATCGCGTCGGAGAGCCCCCACTGGCTCACGTAGCGCCGCGCGAGCGCCGTCACGTGCTGGATGTCGCTCTGCGCGCCGGTGGTCACGTTGTCGTGCCCGAAAGTGAGCTCCTCGGCCACCCGACCGCCGTACCCCATCACGAGCCGCGCGAGCAGCTGCTTGCGCGTGATCGAGTACCGGTCCTCCGCCGGCAGCGTCACCGCCATGCCGAGCGTGCGCCCGCGCGGCATGACCGTCACCTTGTGCAGCGGATCGCAGCCCGGCGTCTTGATCGCGCACACCGCGTGCCCCGCCTCGTGATAGGCGGTATTCCGCTTCTCGTCCTCCTTCATCACCATCGACTTCCGCTCGGCGCCGAGCATCACCTTGTCCTTCGCTTCCTCGAGGTCGGTGGGATAGACCTTGTCGTGATTGTGACGCGCCGCCAACAGCGCGGCTTCGTTCACGAGATTCGCGAGGTCGGCCCCCGACATCCCCGGCGTGCCGCGCGC
>JAYUMO010000030.1:0-6888 GCA_043762555.1 Gemmatimonadaceae bacterium
CGCCGCGCTGTCCCCGGCCGGGACGGCGTACGCGTAGGGGAGCCGGCGTGAGAGCGTCGGCTCGAACGACACGTACACCGGCATCAGCTGCGTGCGGAAGTGCCCGGTGCGCATGAGCCCGCGCGGCACGCCGGGCTGCGTGAGCGCGCTATCGCCCGTGCGCGCGAGGTCCTCCGAGATCACCGAATCATCGTGCGGGGAGAGCGCGAGCGTGGAGCGCAGCGAAAGGAGCGGCGATGCGGAGGGCGAAGCGCCCCAGGCGACCACGGAGGAATCGGCGCGCTTCGAGAGCGCGACGATCGCCTTCCCGTTCGTCGCCGCGTACGAGAGGATCTCGCGCACGAAGTAGTACATCGAGGCGATGCGCCGGTCGTACGGATCGTGCGAATAGCCTTCGGCGAGGATCGCGATCCGCCCGCGGAGGCCCACATAGTTCGTCCCGAAGCGGGGCCGCGCATCGTACGTGTACCACCCCTGCTTGATCGTGTCGGTGTTGACGTCCGCGCCGTACTCGAGCGAGAAGTTCCCGTAGTCGAACGTCAGGTAGTTGTGTCGCTCCTTCATCCGCACGCGGATCGCGGGAAGCATCGAGTCGCGCGCGTACCTGCCGCCGAACAGCGCCGCGGGATTGAGCGACGGCGAGTAGGTGAGCGCGTAGCCGTGGAAGGACCCGTCGGTGGTGTGAAGATCCACGAACACGTCCGGATCCCAGGCATTGATCACCGCCAGCGATGCCCGCGTCTCCGGTGCTTCGCCCTTCACGTAATCGCGGTTGAGGTCGAGCCCCTGCCCGTTCGCGCGCTCACCCACCATCTCCGGGCCGTTCTGCTCGCCGCGGTTCGCCGCCTGCGGCGCGAGTTTCTCGTTGCCGTCCGCGTTGTAGATCGGGACGGCGATGAGCACCACCGAATCGAGCACGCTCGGCGGCCGCACCGCGAGCAGGTTCCGGATGAGCTCGAGCAGCGCTTCCTTCCCCTCTACCTCGCCGGCGTGGATGTTCGCCTGCACGTACACGATCGGCCGGTGCGTCGCGTGCGCCTCGGCGGGCGATGTCACGAGCGGTCGGGAGAGGACGACCATCGGGATCGAACGGCCCTCGGGGCTGGTGCCGAGGACCGTGCGGTAGATCGGCGCCCCTTGCTTCGGGAGCGAGTCGAGGAAGGCGATGACGTCGGCGTAGTGCGATGTCTCCGCGAAAGCGGTGCGCTCGGCTCGCGTGGCCGGGCGCTTCACCGGCGCTGGCGCTCTTGTGGCGGACGATCCGCCGCCGCACGCGGCGAAAACAAGGAGCGCCAGTGCCGCCGCCGCCCCTCCTCTCACTTCGCACCGCCCGGTGGAACAACGCCGAGCGTTCGGTTCAGGAAATCCGTCATCATCGTGTAGAGATCGAGCTGCGTCGTCCCGCCGGAGATCGAGTGCGTGCGGCCAGGATAGAGCATCATCTCGAACTGCGTGTTCGACGCTTGCAGCGCGTTGGCCATCCAGAAGGTGTTCTGCGGATGCACGTTGTCGTCGCTGGTGCCCTGCACGATGAGCAGTCGTGCGGTGAGGCCGGCGGCATAGGTGAGCACGGAACCGTTCTTGTAGCCGTCGGGGTTCTCCGCCGGCGTGCGCATGTAGCGCTCGGTGTAGATGTCATCATAGAGCCGCCAGTCGATGACCGGTGCGACCGCGATCGCGCTCGTGAAGAGTCGGCCGCCGCGGCTCGCCGTGAGCGCAGTCATGTAGCCGCCGCCGCTCCAGCCCCAGATCGCGATGCGGGTCGAGTCCGCCCAGGGGCGGCGCGCGATCCACTTGGCCGCATCGATCTGGTCCCGCGATTCGAGCTGGCCGAGCTTCTGGTAGACTTGGTGACGGAACGCCGAGCCGCGGGCACCGGTGCCGCGGTTGTCCACGCTGACCACCACGTAGCCGTCGCGCGCGAGCAGGTGGTGCCAGAGCTCGCGCGTGCCGCCGTAGCTGTTCGAGACGGTCTGCGAATTCGGGCCGCCGTAGACGTAGATCACCACCGGGTGCGGCTTGGTGCTGTCGAAGCTGGCCGAGACAATGCGGAACGCGTTGAGCTTGGTGCCATCGGGCATCGGGATCTGGAAGAACGCCGGCGGCCGCGTGAGACGCGCAACATTCTCGCGGAGGGTGGCGTTCCCCTCGAGCACGCGCTTCGCCGCGAGCGACGGGAGCTCGCGCAGCGTGGCGGCCGGCGGGACGCCGGCGGCGGAGTGCACGTCAATGAAGAGATTCCCATTCGGCGACACGTTCACCGAGTGCGACCCCGGCTCGGCGGTCACCGGCAGCCGCTCGGGCTTCCGCGTGAGCGCGTAGCCGAACACCTGTCGCTCGAGCGCGTTCGGTGCGTGTTCCGAGACGAAGATCTCCTGTGTCCTCGCGGCGATCCCGACCACGCGCTCGGCGTCGGAGCTGTCGGGGGTGAGGGCGCGCACCGGCTCCCCGTCGCGCTTGTAGAGGTAGTAGCGGCGCCATCCGCTCCGCTCGCTCGGCCAGAGGAACAACTTCCCGCCGGCGAGCAGGTACGGCGCGCCCGCGTCCACGTCCACCCAGGCGGAATCGCTCTCAATGAGCACCCGCCGCGTGCCTCCGGTGGCCGCGCTCGCGAAGAGCAGATCGACCCGGTTCTGCCGCCGGTTGAGCCGCTGGATCGCGAGCGTGTCGGCGTCCACCCAGGCCAGCGTGGCGAGGTAGCCGGAGTCGGATTCGGTGCTCATCCAGACGGTGTGACCCGACGCCGCGTCCGCGACGCCGATCTTCACCCGGGAGTTGGGATCGCCCGGTTGCGGGTAGCGGATGAGAGTCACCCGCGCATGCACCGCCGACTGATCCAACAGCGGATACTGCGGCACCGGGCTCTGGTCGAAGCGCCAGAACGCGATGCGCTTGGAATCGGGGCACCAGCGGAAGCCGTCGCGGAGGCCGAGCTCCTCCTCGTATACCCAGTCGCTCGTGCCGTTGATGATGACGTCGCTGCCATCGCGCGTGAGCGCGCGCTCGGCGCGGCCGGCGAGGTCCACCACGACGAGATCGTTGTCGCGCACGAAGGCGACCTGTTTCCCGTCGGGCGAGAACTTCGCGAACATCTGCAGCCCCGGCTGCGCGGAGAGCGGGCTGATCGTTTTCGCGGCGAAGTTGACGACGTGATACACGCCGCGCGTGTTCGTGCGCCACACCCGCACCGAGTTGTGGTAGACGAGCGCCTGCGTGCCGTCGGCGGAGAGCGTGAGACCCTCCAGGCGGAGGCGGCTCCCCGCCGAGTCGACGAGCAGCGATGCGTCGGCGAGCACCGTCGCCTTGCCGGTGGCCGCATCCACGCGGACGATGTCCTGGCCGCCGGTGGGATT
This sequence comes from Gemmatimonadaceae bacterium, assembly GCA_043762555.1. GTDB lineage: Bacteria > Gemmatimonadota > Gemmatimonadetes > Gemmatimonadales > Gemmatimonadaceae > DATKOH01. The sequence continues at coordinate 3,354 of JAYUMO010000030.1, forward strand.
CGCGCGCGTCGCCACCCACGACTTGCCGTCGGGCAGCCAGCGGATGTCGGGCATCGGCGCGCCGGCGAAGTCGCCGCGCCCGAAGATCGCGTCGAGGGTGAGCTCGGGCGGAGCGGGTTGTTGCGCGGCGAGGGGGAGCGCGAGAAGCGAGAGGGCGATCGAAGGGAAGAGTCTGTGCATGGGCTCGCGGGCTGGAAGAGGCCTCAAGTCTATATCCACCGAGGGGGGCCCGGCCAGACACTGCCGGCATCGCCCTGGTCGCGAGCGTGGAACGATGCGAGAATTCACCCATGCCTACTCATGCCCCCGCCCGTCCCGCCGCCGGCGAGTTCGCCGAATACTACGCGCGCTACATCGCGCTCGTCCCCGACGGCGATGTCAGCGCGCACCTCGAGCGCCAGATCGGCGATACGATCGCCTACATCAAGTCGCGCGGCGACGCGTGGACTTCCTCGCGCTACGCGCCCGATAAGTGGAGCGTGAAGGAAGTGATCGGTCACGTGGCCGACGCCGAGCGTGTGTTCGCCTACCGGGCGCTGCGCATCGCGCGCGGTGACCAGATCCCGCTCGCGAGCTTCGAACAGAACGCGTGGGTGCCGCTCGCGAACGCGCACGTGCGCCCGGCGGCCGATCTGCTGGACGAGTTCGCGGCGATCCGGACCGCGACGGTGAAGTTACTCCGCAGCTTCGACGCCGCCGCCTGGGGGCGCCGCGGCACGGCGAGCGACAACCCGGTGACCGTGCGCGCGCTCGGCTACATCATCGCAGGCCACGAGCTGCACCACCTCAAGATCCTGCGCGAGCGCTACGTCTAGCGGCAGCGCTCAGCGCCGCGCCGGGGCCACCGCATCGGAGACGGCTTCCACGAGCCGGCTCGCCAGCTCGCGCAGCTCGTTGGCCCGGCTCTTCACGGTGTTCGCGAAGATCGTGCGCGCGAGCAGATACGATCCGCCCACGACCCCGAGCGTCGTGCAGAGCGCGATGACCGGCGACCCGGTGGCCCCCATGATGACCCCGAACGATCCGCCCCCGGCGCCCCCTCCCACGCCGCCCACGATCCCGCCGAACGTCCCGCCCGCGAGCTGGTTAAATCGCTCCTCCACGCGGATCGTCGTGTGCCCGCCACGCGGCACCACGGTGATCCCCACCCGGCGCTTCACGTTGGTGGCCGACCACGCGAGCGACCGGCCGAGCGTGCTGACGTGCCCCACATCGCCGAGCTGGCGGCGCATGAGCTCGACGAGCAGGTCGTAATCGTTCTCGCTCACCTCGCCCGCGACCCTCGCTTCGTACGACACGACCATTGGCGCGCCCGCCCAGAAGCCGGCCGCCGGCGTGCGGGACTCGACCGCCATGAGCGCGTGTCCGCCGGGCGCCGCGGGCGCCGCGGGCGCCCGGACGAGCCCGAGCTCCCCGAGCGCGCGCGCCACGAACTTCTCGCTGATCCCCGCCTCCAGCGCCGACGCGCGCACCTGGGTGAGCGGATAGCCGGTGGTGCGCGTCGCCGCAGCGGGCGCGGCGGGCAGCGGCTCGACGATCGGCGGCGTCATCGCCTGGGTGCCGGTGAGCGCCTGCAGCTCCGACGCGCGCCGCCACACCGCCTGCGCTTCCGTCGCGGAGAGCAGCCGCGGTACCGCGCCCGCGGCATCGGTGTCGGGCGACGCGAGCACCTGCTCGAGTGCCTTCGCGACGTCGCCGCCGGTCGCCCAACGCGCCGACGTCTCGCGCATCAGGCACCGGTCCACCACCGCGGCGAGCGCCGGCGGAACGTTGGGCGCCGCGGCCGCCAATGACGGGGCACGCTTGGTCACGTGCGCGACGAGCACGGCGCTCGCCGTCTCACTGTCGAAGGGGAACGCGCCCGAGAGCGCGAGGAAGCCGACCACGCCGAGCGCGTAGATGTCGGTGCGCCCATCCAGCTTCTCCCCCGCCACCTGCTCCGGGCTCATGTAGCGCACGGTGCCGAGCACGTGCCCGGTCATCGTGAGCGGCGCCGCGTCCGCCACGCGCGCGATGCCGAAGTCGGTGACCATCGCGCGACCGCTCGCACGCTCGATCAGGATGTTCTCCGCTTTCACGTCCCGGTGGATGACGCCGTGCGCGTGCGCGTAGCCGAGCGCGAGCGCCACATCGCGCAGATAGCCCGCCGCTTCGCGCGCGCCCAACGGTCCCTCTGCCTTCACGCGCTCGGCCAGCGACCCGCCTTCCACGTACGCCATGGCGAAATAGACGAACCCGCCGGTCTCGTCGGCCCGGTAGATCGGGACGATGTTCGGATGCGAGAGCGACGCCGCCGTCCGCGCCTCGCGCAGGAAGCGGTCGCGCGTGGCGCTGTCGGTGAGATTCCGCGGCAGCGTCTTGATCGCGACCGGGCGGTCGAGCCGCACGTCGCGCGCGAGATACACCACGCCCATCCCGCCGCGCCCGATCTCCCGCTCGAGCTCGTACTGAGCGCCGAGCGCCGCCGCGAGCTCGGCGAACTCCGGCGCGATTTTTTGCGCCGTCATCCGAGCGGGCTACCCGCCTCGGGATAGAAGCGGTCGCGCGCTTGCGCCATCCCCACGAGCAATTTGCTCGGCGCGAAGCGCGGCGCGAACCGTTCATGGAGCGTCTCCAGCTGCCGCACGATGTTCGCGGCGCCCTCGTGGTCGATGTAGCGGAAGGGGCCGCCGAGGAAGGGGGGGAAGCCGATGCCGAACACCGCGCCTACATCGCCGTCGCGCGGCGAGCGGAGGATCCCGTCCTCGAGACAGAGCGCGGCCTCGTTCACCAGCGCGAGCATGCAGCGCTGCTGCATCTCGGCGCTCGCCATCTCGATGCGCGCCGTCCCGGTGGGGAGGAGCGCGTACACCGACTCGTCCACGCCCTGCTTCTTGCCGTCCTCGTAGCGATAGAATCCCCGCCCCCCCTTCCGCCCGGTGCGTCCGTCGGTGACCACGCGCGCGAGCGACGCGCTCGGCTTCAACCGGTCGCCGAAGGCGTCGTAGATCACTTGGCCCACCTTGCCGCCCACGTCGAGGCCGACCTCATCCATGAGCGTGATCGGGCCGACGGGGAAACCGGCGTCCACGAGCGCGTGATCGAGCGCGTCGATCGACACCCCCTCGTCGAGCAGATAGCCGGCCTCGTTCATGTACGCGGAGAGGGTGCGGGTGGTGTAGAAGCCCGGACCGTCGTTCACGACGATCACGTGCTTGCCGAGTTTCTTCCCATAGGCGACCGCGGTGGCCGTCGCGACGGGCGACGTCTGCTTCGTCACGATCACCTCGAGCAGCGGCATCTTGTGCACGGGACTGAAGAAATGCATCCCGAGCACCTGCTCCCGCCGTTTCGAGACCTCCGCGATCTTCGTGATCGGGATGGTGCTCGTGTTCGACGCGTAGATGGCGTCGCCGCGGAGCACCGCCTCCGTTTCCCGCAGCACCTTGTGCTTGAGCGCGAGATCCTCGAACACCGCTTCGATCACGAGGTCCGCGCCGCCGAAGCCGGAGTAGTCCACTGTGCCGCCCACGAGCGTCATCTGATCGTTGAACTC
>JAYUMO010000031.1:0-7716 GCA_043762555.1 Gemmatimonadaceae bacterium
CCCCTCGCGCATGAGGATCAGGTCCGCGTTGTCGGTGACGTACGCGCTGGTCGCGCCGAGGTGGATGAAGGGCCGCGCGGCGGGGGCGACCGCACCGAACGCGTACACATGCGCCATCACGTCGTGCCGGAAGCGCCGCTCGAGCTCGGCCGCGGCGGCGAAGTCGATGTCATCGAGATGCGCGCGCATCTGCGCGAGCCCTTCGTTGGTGACCGCGGCGACGCCGAGCTCGCGTTGCGCTTCGGCCAGCGCGAGCCAGAGGCGGCGCCAGAGCGCGTGCCGGCGCTGCGGCGACCAGAGTTCGAGCATCGCGCGCGACGCGTAGCGCGATGCGAGCGGGGAGCTGTAGCGGTCGGTCGCGGTCATCGGACCATGAAGTCGGTGGAATAGATGCGACCACCGCGCTCGAACCACATCCGGATCACCGTCCGGCTGCCCGCTTCCTCGAGCGCCCGCTGCGCCTCGGGCGCGCTCGTGATCGGCGACCGGTTGATCTGCACGATCAGGTCGCCCTTCTCCAGCCCCAGATCATCCGAGACCTTGGTGCTGACGTTATAGATGAGCGCGCCGTGCGGGCTCCGGAGTCCGCGCTCGGCGCGGATCGTCGGCGTGAGCGTCACCAGCTCGAGCTCCTGGAGCACCGCCACCTTCGGCGCATCCACCTCGGGCAGGTCGGCGACGACCGCGATCACCACCTGGCGGCGGTCGCCGCGGCGGATCGTGAGCGGCAGCTGCTCGCCCACGCGGAGATCGAGCAGCTCGGCTTCCCAGTCAAAGGCGGTGTGGATCACGCGATTCCGCGACTTCTCCAGCACGTCCCCCTTCTGGATCCCCGCCTTGTCGGCGGGCGATGCGGGGACCACCGACCGCACCGTCATCGCGGCGCGCGGCCCGGGTCGCAGGGACGAGCCGCTCGGAATGTCCAGCTTTAATCCGACCCACGGACGGCGCACCGTCCCATGCGCCAGCAGATCCTCCGTCACGCGCCGCACGCGATTGATCGGGATCGCGAAGCCGAGTCCCACCGAGCCACCGCTCGGGGAGAAGATCGAGCTGTTGACGCCGATCACCTCGCCCGCCGCGTTCACGAGCGGGCCGCCGGAATTCCCGGGATTGATCGCCGCGTCGGTCTGGATCATGTCCACGTAGATCGCCGACCCCTCACTGCGCGCGACGAGGTTGCGCCCCGTGCCGCTGATCACGCCGGCGGTCACGCTCGGCTCGGAGTTGCCGAGCAGGAAGCCGTACGGATTGCCGATCGCGATCGCCCACTCGCCGATCACGAGGTCGTCCGAATTGCCGAGCGGCGCGACGGGCAGCTCCTGCGCCTCGATGCGGAGCACCGCGAGGTCGTTGATCTCGTCCTTCCCGACGAGGCGCGCCGGATACGTCGTGCCGTCGCGCAGCGCGACCGCGATCGACTGCGCCTCCTGCACGACGTGGGCGTTGGTCACGATCACGCCGTCCTTTCGGACGACGAAGCCGCTGCCGATCCCGGGGACGACGCGCTCGCCGCGGCCGGCGAAGATGTCGAACGGATTCGTGGAGCGGTCGAGGATCTCCGTCTGCACGGTGACGACCGCCGGGGCGACGCGCGCCACCGCGTCGGTGATCGCGGTGCGGCGCTGCGCGTCGGCCTCCTTCTGATTTTGAGTCTGATTTTGCTTTTGCGCGCCGGCTGGGGGGGCAAGGGCCGCGATCGCGGCGAGGAGCACCCACCGCGCGCCACGCCCCCGGGCGCGAACGGCGCGCCGGCTCCAGCGGTCGGCGTGCGCGTGGGCGGTCGGGAGTGGGCGCGTCATGTGGGCGGGAGATAAAGATCGCGCGGGTACAGCACCGCGTCCAGAAAGAGCGCGTGCGCCGGCGCCGGCGGCGACGTCTCCTGGTTGTCCGCCGCCTGCAGCAGCGCCTCGACGCTCCCCCGCCCCCGCCGTCCGCTCGCCGCGTCGACCATCGTGCCGACGAGGAAGCGGACCATGTGATGGAGGAAGCGGTTCGCCTCGATCGTGAAGACGAGCCCGCCCGGCCGCTCCCGCCACGCGGCCTCGCGCACGGTGCATCGGTGCCGGTCGCTCTCCGGTGCCGTGCCGCTCACGGCGAAGGCGCGGAACACGTGCTCCCCCGGCAGCGCGCGCGCCTCCTCCTCGAGGACCGCGCGGTCGAGCGCGCGATCCGCCGCCCATTCCCATCGCCGGCGAAAGGGCGAATTCGCGTCGTCGTCGAGCCCGATCTGGTAACCGTACCGGCGTCCCGTCGCGCTGAAGCGCGCGTGAAAAGTGGGATGCATCTCGTGCACCGCGGCCACCCAGACATCGGCCGGGAGCGTCGCGTTGAGCGCCCGGCGCAGCGCGACCGGCTCCCACTTCGCGGGCACCCGGACGCCCACCGCTTGTCCCCGCGCATGGACGCCGGCGTCGGTCCGCCCCGCGCCGAGCGCGGCCGTAGGCGCGTCGCACAGCTGCGCGAGCGCCGCTTCGAGCACTGCCTGCACCGTCCGCTGCTCCGGTTGCCGCTGCCAGCCCGCGAAACCCGCGCCATCGTACTGCACGACCAACTGCACGGTGCGCTCCGGCATCCGGCAAAGCTATCGGAGCGAATCTGACGAGGCAAGCGACGTGCAAGCACCGAACCGATTGACACAGCGCAACCTACGTCCCTACATTGCCGCTCCGTCGCGCGCACGCCCCGCGGCGCTACCCAGGTGACATGGCTCCTCGCACTCTCGCCTCACTGGCACACGCGCTCGGCGCGGCGTCGGATCTCGATGCCGCGCTCGTCGCGCTCGGTGAGGCGCTCGCGGATGTGGATCGTACGGCGGTGGTCGCGCTGTTCACCTTCGACGCGCGGCACCAGATCCTGCGCGAGCGCCTGACGCCGGAGGGCTCCGTCGTCACGCGCGTCCGCACCGACACCACGCTCGATCATCTACCCACCCGCATCCGCACGCAGGTCTCGGGGGGCGGACAATTCGCCGATCTCGGCGAGCAATCGGACGAATACGCGCGCTTGCTCGGCATTGCCGCCGCGCTCAACGAGGAGGGACTGCTCGCGCTGCGCGGTGTGCAGACCGACGGCCATCTCTCCGCCGTGGTCGCGGTGCTCGAGCCGCGCCGCTTCTTTGGCACGCGCGTGATGGAACGCTTCGCGCCGGAGGTCGCGCTCTTCGAGCTCGCCTTCGCCCGCTTCGCCGAGCAGGAGGCGCGCAACGAGGCGGTACGCACCCTCGAGGACGTGACACAGCGCGTGCACGGCGAGTATGTGAAGCACCTCGCGGCGCTCGAGCAGGCGCTCGCGTTGGCCCGGAGCACGCCGTCGGGCAGCGCCGCCCCGCTCTCGCCGGAGCGGTTGATCGCGCTCGAGACGGAGGTCGCGCGTGCGAAGGAGGAAGCGCGCCGCTCCACGCGCCGTGCCGATGCCGTGGAGCAGCAGGTGGCCGCGGCGGTCGGCCAGCTCGAGCAGGCGCACATCGAGCTGCACCGGCGCGGCGAAGTGCTCCGCCAGAAGACGCGCACGCTGTACCTGATCGAGCGGGTGCTCGCCCTCGACGCGATGACGGAGGAGCCGAAGCAGCTCGTGGACGGTCTGCTCGCCCTCGTCGGCGATGACATGCAGGCGCAGCGCTGCTCCCTGATGCTGCGCGTGCCGGGGACGCAGCAGCTCTACATCGCCGCGGCGAAGGGACTCGCCCCCGACATCTCCGAGGGGAAGCGGATCGCGATCGGGCAGGGGGTGGCGGGCAAGGTGGCGATGAGCCGCGAGCCGCTCTTGGTGACCGATGTCGAACAGACGGGCTCGCATCCGCTGCTGGGCGACGAGTACCTCACCACCGGCTCGTTCATCTCCTTCCCGCTCGTGTACCACGAGGAGCTTGTGGGCGTACTCAATCTCACGAACCGTGCCCAGCGCGGCGTGTTCGTGGAAGAAGATGTGGAGCGCGTGCGGCTGCTGGCGCTCGTGATCTCGCTGGTCGCGTCGCACGCCGGACTTCCCGAGCGGCTCCTCGAGAGCATCGGTGTCCGCTGACGCGCTGCGCGACGCGCTCCGCCGGCTCGCGGCGGGCGAGTCGCTCTCCGCGGACGAGACGGCGGACGCGTTCGGGGTGGTGATGCGCGGCGAGGGGAGCGCGGCGCAAGTGGCCGCGCTGCTCATGGCGCTGCGGGTGAAGGGGGAGACCGCGCCGGAAGTGACCGGCGGTGCCCGCGCGCTGCGCGCGGCGATGATCCCCTTCCCGGCGGCCGATCCCGACACGTTGGTGGACACTTGCGGCACCGGCGGCGGGCGCGTGGCGACGTTCAATATCTCCACCGCCGCGGCGTTGGTCGCCGCGGGCGCGGGCGCGCGCGTCGCCAAACACGGCAACCGCTCGTTCACCACCCAGTGCGGCAGCGCCGACGTGCTCGAATCGCTCGGCGTTCGCATCGAGATGCGGGTGGACGAAATGGAGCGGGTGCTCGCGGAGGCGGGGATCGTCTTCATGTTCGCGCCGCTCATGCACCCGGCGATGCGGCACGTCGGGCCGGTGCGGCGCGAGCTGGCGATCCCCACGGTGATGAACATCCTCGGTCCGCTCGCCAACCCGGCCGGCGCCGGGCGCCAAGTGGTAGGCGTCGCCGACGCGCCGCGGCTGCCGCTGCTGGCCGACGCGCTCGCCGCGCTCGGGAGCGTGCACGCGCTGGTGGTGCACGGGGAGCCGGGGATGGATGAGGTCTCTCCGCTCGGCCCCACGCGGGTGCTCGAAGTGCGGCGCGGCACGGTCCGGGAGTGGACGATCGATCCCGCCCGCTACGGTCTGCCGTCCGCGGGACCGGAATCGCTCGCCGGGGGCACGCCGGAGGAGAACGCGCGCATCGTGAACGCGGTGCTCGGCGGCGCGGAGCGCGGCGGTGCCCGCAGCGCCGTGGTGCTCAACGCGGCCGCGGCAATCCTGGTGGCGGGGCTCGCGCCGGATATCGACGCGGCGGTGCAGCGGGCGGGGGAGACGATCGATTCCGGCGCCGGCGCCGCGGCGCTCGCGCGGCTCCGGCGCGCCAGCGCGCCGCGGGAGGCTCGGGAGACCGCGCGACGCTAGCCGCCGCGCGCGGCCGCCGTCAGCAGCGTCGCAGGACGCCGACCACCACGCCCTGGATCGTCACGTCGTTCTCGTGGACGTAGATCGGGCTCATCGATTCGTTCGCGGGCTGCAGCCGGATGCGCCCGTCGCGCTCGCGGAAGAACTTCTTCACGGTAGCGGCGCTGTTGTCCACCAGCGCGATCACGGTCTCGCCGTTGTCCGCCGTCCGGCGCTCGTTGATGATCACGTAGTCGCCATCGCGGATCTGTTCATCGATCATCGAGTTCCCACGCACGCGGAGCACGTAGTGGTTGCCTGTCCGCCCGACGAAGGTCTCCGGCACGCACAGTGTCTCGCCTGAGGACATCGCCTCGATCGGCGCGCCCGCCGCCACCGCCCCCAGGAGAGGCAGCTCCACCGCGCGCGGGAAGACGTCGGATGGCAGGATCTCGATCGCCCGGCTCTCATTGTACGAGCGCTTGATGTAGCCCTTGCGCTCGAGATTGCTGAGATGCTCGTGAACCGTGGCCAGCGAGTTATAGTTGAACTGGCGGGCGATCTCCTCGAAGCTCGGCGCATAACCGTTCTGCTCGGTGTACGCCGACAGAAAGTTGAGGATCTCCCGCTGCCGTTTGGTGAGCGCCATACGTCGGTCCCTGAAGGGGGTAGTCGAGGGCGGTCCGTGGTTCCCGAATGTACGCCGAAGAGACTATAGCCGAATAACTCCCGAAGTGCAAGCCTCACTATCTACCTGGACCCCCCCGGGCGGTGCGCTCGGCCGGATCCTGGCCGAAACACGCGCCCGGGTCGGGTCGGACAAGCCCGAGCGCCGTTCCGACCTCGAGAAGGCGGCCGCCGAGGCCCGGAACTCGCCCCCGCCCCCGTCCTTCGCCGCCGCCCTGCGCGCCGGCGCCTCCATCGCGGTGATCGCGGAGGTCAAGCGTCGCTCGCCCTCGCGGGGGGAGATCAACTCGGCGCTCTCGGCGAGTGCGCAGGCGGAGGCCTACGCGGCCGGGGGCGCCGCGGCGATCTCCGTCCTCACCGAGCCGCTTCACTTCGGCGGCTCGCTTGCCGATCTGGCGGAGGCGCGCGCCGCCGTCGCGGTCCCGCTCCTTCGTAAAGACTTCGTGGTGGAGAGAACGCAACTCCTGGAGACGCGCGTCGCGGGCGCCTCGGCGGTGCTGCTCATCGCGCGCGCGCTCCCGCCGGCGCAGCTGCGCGATCTCGTCGCCGAGGCGGTGGCGGTGGGCGTCGAGCCCATGATAGAGGTGCGCTCCGAGAGCGAGCTCGCGCTGGCGCTTTCGACGGCCGCCGCGGTGATCGGCGTCAACGCCCGCGACCTGGAAACGCTGGTCATGGATCCCGCGCTCGTCGTGCACTTGCTGCCGCTGGTGCCGGCTGACCGTGTGGCGGTGGCGGAGAGCGGTGTGGCCGGCCGCGCCGACGTCGAGTGGGCCGCGGCGCGCGGCGCCGACGCCGTGCTCGTGGGGTCGATGCTCTCGGCCGCGCCGGATGCGACGGCGGCCGTGCGCGCCCTGCTCGGGGTGCCGAGGGGGCGCCGCGATGCGCACTGAATTGAAGTTCTGCGGCTTGACGCGAGCGGCCGACGCGCGCGCGGCCGCGATGTGCGGCGCGCGCTACGCCGGCGTGGTCTTCGCCCCCGGGCCGCGTCGCCTCGAGCCGGCGGAGGCGCTGGTGGTCCTCGACGCCGCGGGCAGCGGCGTGGCGCGCGTCGGGGTGTTCGGTGACGCCGACGCCGCCCGGATCGCTGACGTGGTGCGCCGGGCGCGCCTTGACATCGTGCAGCTGCACGGCGATCCCTCGGCACGGGCGGTGCGCAAGGTGCGGGAGCGCACGGGCGCGCGCGTCTGGGCGGTGATCCGGCTCGCGGGCGCGGCGTCGCCGGCGCGGATCGCGGAACTCGACGGAGAGGCGGATGCGATCGTCTTCGACACGCTCCTGACCGGCCGGCTGGGCGGCACCGGGCGCACGTTCGACTGGAACGGCGCGGCACAGGGCGCGCGCCCGCGGCGCTCGCGGCTCGTCGTCGCGGGTGGCCTCACGCCGGAAAACGTGGCGCAGGCGCTCGCGGCGCTGTCGCCGGACGTCGTGGACGTCTCCTCCGGGGTGGAGGAGCGGCCGGGGGTGAAGGATCACGTTCGGATGCGCCTCTTCGCCGACGCCGTGCGCGGCGCGCGGGGCGACGAATGACAGGAACGTCGACCGTCGGCGCGGACCGCTTCGGCCCCTATGGCGGACGCTACGTGCCGGAGACGCTCGTGCCGGCGCTCGACGCGCTCGAGGCGGCGTTCGATGCGGCGCGCCGCGATCCGGCCTTCCAGACGGAGCTGGAGGGATTGCTCAAGCGCTATGTCGGTCGTCCTTCTTCGCTGACCGATGCGCCGCGTTTTTCGGCGGCGGTGGGGGCGCCGGTCTTCCTGAAGCGGGAGGATCTCAACCACACCGGGGCCCATAAGATCAACAACACCGTCGCGCAGGCACTCCTGGCGCGGCGCATGGGGAAGCGCCGGATCATCGCCGAGACGGGTGCGGGGCAACACGGCGTGGCGACGGCCACGATCTGCGCCCGCTTCGGGTTGGAGTGCGTGGTCTACATGGGTGAGGAAGACATGCGGCGCCAGGCGCTGAATGTCTTCCGCATGCGG
>JAYUMO010000032.1:0-4716 GCA_043762555.1 Gemmatimonadaceae bacterium
GCGACCATGATCGTGCCCGAGACCACTTTCATCTCGCTCGACTGGAAGTGATAGTGCGGCACGGCGAGATCGCAGCTCGTGATCGACCCCTCCTCGGCGTACGACGTGTTGTGTCCCGCCCCGGTCGTGTCGCCGACGATCGCCGCCTGATGACCGTACACGTACCAGGTTTCGCCGGACTGGCGCGACGACGTGCTGAGCGAGCTCACCAGCCCGCGGTGCGTCTTGAGATCGTACTCGAGGAAGTTCCGCGCGAGGAGGTCGGCGGTCCCCTGCGAGGGATCGCGCAAGGTGATCGTGTCCGCCGAAGGCGCCGTGGCGCGCAGCAGGTGCAGCGAATCGGAATAGAAGATGGTGTCGGCGACGAGCAGCGTCTTGCCGCGCTCCACGGCGCCGTGCCCGTCCACGGTGAGATCGCGCCGCGGCGCATCGAGGAACACCGTGTTCCCCTGGTAGCGTGTGGCCGTATAGCCGGGCCGGTCCATCAGGCTCTGCATCACCGAATCGGGGTCGGCCCATTTCACCAGCTCGCGCGGCGGGCGCAGACTGTCGGTGTCCGCTCGAACGGGCGGGAGGCGGCCGCGTTGGCCCGGGGTGGTCGAATCGAAGGGTGCCGCGATCGTCGGGATCTGAGGCGCTCCCGTCGTCGGGATCGGCTGCTGCGCGGCAGCCGCTCCGGGGAACGCCAGCAGCAACGCGACCAGCCGGCGCGACCTCACCCGGCCAGCTCCGCCTCGCGCGCGGCCGCCCGCCGGAGCCGCCGGCGGTAGATCACGTACGAGAGGACGACGCTGATCTCATAGAGCAGATAGAGCGGCACCGCCATCGCGATCGTCGTCCAGATGAGGTCACCCGGCGTCAGGAACGCGCCCACGATGACGACCGCCACGATCGCGTGGCGGCGATACTGATTGAGGAGTTGCGGGGTGACGATCCCGAGCGCTGCGAGCGCCAGGATGAGGATCGGCAACTCGAAGGCGAGCCCGAAGGCCAGCGCGAGGCTCGTGGCGAACCCGAAGTATTCTCCCGCCGTGATCATCGGCTCGAGCGCGGAGCCGCCGAAGCCCATGAGCCAGGGCAGCGCCAGCGGCAGCACGCCGAACCAGCCGAGACTGGCGCCGCCGAGGAAGAGCAGCACCGCGAAGAAGAAGACGCCCACCGCCACCCGCTTCTCGTGCTTGTAGAGCGCCGGCGCGATGAAGCTCCAGAGCTGGTGCAAGATCACCGGGAGGGCGAAGGCGACGCCGATCACGATCGCGGCGTTGAGCACGATCGTGAATGGATCGCCCGGGTGCGTGAACACCAGCTTGCGCCCGGCCAGATACGGCAGGATCGGCCGCTCGAGCAGAGCGAGGACATCGAACTTCAGGAGGAGGAAGAACGCGATGCCGACGCCGACCACCAGCGCCACGAGCGACCAAATGATCCGCCACCGTAGCTCCTCGAGGTGATCGAGGAAGGGCATCTCGGCGCCTTCGAGCCGCGGGGGTGTGGTCTCGGTCATGGTCGCGGCGCCGCTGCCGCTACGGGATCGCGCGCAGCTGCTCCCGCGCGAGCGCCGCCTCGTCCGAGCGGGGATAGGCCTGCAGGAGCTGCGTGAAGGCGGCCCGGGCCGCTGTGTGATTCCCCCGTGTCTCCATCGCCATCGCCCGCTTGTAGAGCGCGGTCGGCGCGCGCGCGGACTTCGGATACTTCGAGACGACCATCGCGTACGCGCTGTCCGCGGCCGCGGCATTCCCCTCGGCCGCCCACGATTCGGCGATGTAGAACTGCGCGTCCGGCACCAGGTCGGACTGCGGATACTGTTGCAGGAGCGTCGTGAGCCCGTTGCGGGCGGTGGCGGCGCTGCCGCGCCGCAATTGGTCGAGTGAGAGCTGGAAGAGCTCGGCGGGGCCGGGGGTCGTCGGACGCGCGGCCGCGGTGGGCGGGCCCGCCGTCGACGCTGCGGCAGCGCTCGCCGCGGCGCCCCCCGCCCTGGGCGGCGGCGCCGGGGCCGACGTCGGCGCCGGCGCCAGCTCGGCCTGACGCTGCTCCATCGATGCCCGGAGATCCTGCAGGCGTCGCTGGCTCTGGCCGGTCAGCTCCTGGATCTGGATGAGCTGCTGCCCGATCGCGTACAGGTCCCCGCGCACGTCCCCATTCATCCGCGCGACCCGCGCGCTGAGGGCCCGCACCGAGTCGTCCACCGCCGCCAGATCGGCCGCGGTACGCGCCAGCTCGGCCTGCCGCACCGAGTCGGAGTGCGCGGACTGCGCGCGCAGATCGTTCACGCTCGAGCGCAGCGCGTCCACGTCGCTCGACGTGGCGACGCAGGCGCCGGCCGCCGCGAAGCCGAGCGGCGCCAACCGCTTCAGCGCGCGTCTCATGGGGAGGCCGAGAGCTCGCCCACCGCGATTACGAACTCGGCGCGGCGATTCAGCGACCACGACGTCTCATCGTGGCCCGGCGCGGCCGGCACCTCCTCGCCCTTGCTGATGATCGCGATCCGCGACTCGGCGATCCCGTGCTGCGTGAGGTAGCGCTTCACCGCCGCCGCGCGCTGCTGGCCGAGCGCCAGATTGTACTCCGTGGAGCCGCGCTCGTCGGTGTGCCCCTCGATCTGTACGCCCACGCTGGGATTCGCAGTGAGGATCGCGATCTTGCGATCGAGCCGCTTCTTCGCCGAATCGGTGAGCGCCGACTTGTCGAAGTCGAAGTACACCGTGCTCACCATGTCGGTGTGGACCGCGGTCTTGGCCGCGGCCAGGGCGGCCCCGGCCTTCGCGACGGAATCGGAGTGCACTTTGGCGACCGCGTCGCGGTGGGCCGTGGCCGTCGCCTGCGCGGCCGCCACGGAATCCGCCGTGTGCGCGCGGGCGACGGAGTCGGCGTTCGCCGGCGCGGGCGCCGTCTCGGGGGCCTTCTTGGAACAGGCCGAGAGGGCCGCGAGGCCGACCAAGACGAGCGCGGCGGCCCGGGTAGTCACAGTGCGCATGACGAGTCTCCGTGTAAATGAGTGTGAAAGGGGAAGAGGGTCACGGGACCGAGAGGAGCGACGGTGACCACGCCGGGAGCCGCGCTCCCGGCGCGTGGGTCAACTGCCGCGCCCGCCCCGATTCCACGTCGAGCACGAAGAGCTCCCTCGCGCCGGTGCGCGTGGAGCTGAATACCAGATGCCGGGCGTCGGGCGCCCACGAGCAATCCTCGTTCCGCCCTTCACTGGTGAGCTGCCTCACCGCGCGGTCGCGCAGACCGATCGTCATCAGCTGGAACACTCCGTTGAACTGCGCCTGATACGCGATCTGCCGCCCGTCCGGCGACCAGTCCGGGTTCGACCGGTACGCCTCTTCCCCGAACGCGAACGGCGTGAGCAGCTCCGCATTCGCGCCGTCCGCGTCGGCCACGTAGACCTCTGGGTGCCCGATGCGCCCGGAGGTGAACGCGACGCGCCGGCCATCCGGGCTGAAGCTCGGCGACATGTTGTCCGTCCCCCGCCCCACCGTCACCTGACGGGCCGCCCCCGACGCCGCCGGCCCGCTCACCGGCACCAGGAACAGATCGGTGCCGTCCTCTTCGCCGTGCGCGTACGCCAGCCACGCCCCATCCGGCGAGAACGCGGGCGTGATGTTCAGCCCCTGCGGCGTGGTCGTGAGCGCGTGCGCCGCGGCGCCGCCCAGCTCGCGCAGCAGGATCCGCCATCCGCGGTCGGTGAGCGTACTGTACGCGATCATCCGCCCGCTGGGGTGCCATGCCGGCGAGAGCGACGTGCCGCTCTCGGTGAGCGCGCGCTCGCCCCACCCGTCGCTATCCACAACGTACACGCGGCCCCCGCGCACGAACAGGATGCGCGTCGCGGCGCTGCCGTGCGTGCCGGTGAGCCACCGCTCGATCTCGTCCGAGGCGGCGTGCACGCCAAGGCGCCATTCGGCGCTCCCCGGCGCCGCCGTCAGCGGGAAATCGCGCGCTTGCAGCACCGCGCGCCGCCCCACGTCGTGCACCGCGACGTGCACGCCGCCGCTCACGAGCGTCATCTGGACCGCCGCCGCCGCGCCGATCGTCTTCCACACCACGTAGTTCACCCCCACGCCCACCTGCGTGACCGCGTCCGCGGCCGGCGTGCCGGGGAGGCCGAGCACCTCCACGCGGTCGCCGAAATCGAGATCGCGCTGCACGATCGCCCGCGCACTGTCCCCCCACGCGCCGCGCACGACGCCGACGACGACGGCGGGCTTGACCCCGGCGTCGTAGCCGAGGCCGAGGCGGACGCCGCGCGGGGGCGTCGTGTCCTGCGCGATGGCGGCCGGCGGCACGACGGTGAGCGCGATGAGCGCAGCGCCCAACGACGCGGCGGCGAGAGCGAGGCGTGACATCATCTAGTGAAGGACTCGCGGATCGAAGCTGAAGACCACCGGAAGCACGTCATCGGGGAAGCCGGACGGCAACGGCCCGAACGCCTTCACCACGCCGGCCTGTTCCACCGCGCCCTGCGCCTCGAGGTCGAAGGCGAAGTTGCCGGAGCGCGACACGAACTGGAGGCTGTTCGGCACGATCGAACCATCGCGCCGGATGACGAACATTACTTCCGCGCGCGCCGCGGTGTTCCCCGGCGGGTGGAAGCGGAGGGCGATGCTGCGGACGATGTTCTCGAGATACACGGGATACGGGAACTCGCTCCCCTCGGTGCGGACGGTCGCGACGTCGGCGCCGTGCCCGCCGGTGGCGCCGCCGGCGGCGGGG
>JAYUMO010000033.1:0-2807 GCA_043762555.1 Gemmatimonadaceae bacterium
ACCGGGGCGGTGCCGCTCTACTTCGTCGGCGTCCTGCTCGAGAAGACGATCACCCTCGAGCTCACGCCGGTGCTCACCGGGCTCGCTCTCGCGGGCCGCGTGGGCGCCAACATCGCCGCCGAGCTCGGCACGATGCGCGTCACCGAGCAGGTGGACGCGCTCGAGACCCTCGCCTACGATCCGTACGCGTACCTCGTGGTGCCGCGTGTGATCGCGGGGACGCTCATGTTCCCGGTGGTCGTCGGCGCCGCGATGGTCGTCGCGCTGGCCGCGGGCTACGTCGCCGCGCTCGGGATCGTCGGGCTCACCACGTCGGAATTCGAGCACGGCGTGCGGCTGCTCTACAAGAACTTCGACGTCGCGTACGGACTGGTGAAGTCGGCGAGCTTCGGCTTTGCGGTATCGCTCATCGGATGCCAGGCCGGGCTGCGCGCCCGCGGCGGCGCCGAGGGCGTCGGTCGCGCGGCGACGAACGCGGTCGTCTATTCCGCGGTGATGATCCTGGTGCTCGATGCCTTCTGGGCGATGACCTGGCTGCAGGCGAGGCGCTGATGATCCGACTGGACAACGTCTACAAGGCGTTCGGCGAGAAACAGGTGCTCGAGGGCTTCTCCCTCGAAGTGCACGAGGGGGAGACGGTGGCCCTCATCGGCTTCTCGGGGAGCGGGAAGTCGGTCGCGATCAAGCACATCGTCGGCCTGCTCGATCCCGATGCGGGCACCGTGTTCGTGGACGGCAAGGAAGTGCCCGCGCTCGACCGGCGCGCGCTCTTCGAGCTGCGCGCGAGCATCGGCTACGTCTTCCAGTTCGCCGCGCTCTTCGACTCGCTGTCGATCGGGGACAACGTCGCGATGGGGCTCCGCAAGCAAGGGCTGTTGAGCGAGCCGGAGATTGAGCACCGCGTGGCGGAGGCGCTCGAGCTCGTGGACCTGCCGGACACGCAGGCGCACTTCCCGGCCGAGTTGTCGGGGGGGATGCGGAAGCGGGTCGGCATCGCGCGGGGGATCGCGCTCCGCCCCAAGTACATCCTGTACGATGAACCGACCACTGGCCTCGATCCGGTCACGAGCGCCGTCATCGATGAATTGATGATCCGGATGCAGAAGCAGCTCGGCGTCACCGGCATCGTGATCACCCACGATATGCGGAGCGCGTACACCGTCGCGTCGCGGATCGCGATGCTCTATCAGGGGCGCGTGCAACAGGTGGGCACGGTGAGCGAGATCAAGAACACCGCCGATCCGGTGGTGCGTCAGTTCATCGAAGGGCGGGCGAGCCTCGGCGATGGCGCGCTCGCGCGCAAGGGCGTACCGGGAGGAGCGGCATGAGACGCCAGAACGATTTCGCGGTGGGACTCGTGGTGCTCGCGTCGGCGATCGCGGTCACCGGCCTGGCGCTCTTCCTGAGCCGAGCCCAGCTCGGCCCGCGCCGCGCGGCGGTGATCGCGCGTTTGCGCGACGTGGGGGGCGCCAAGGTCGGGTCGCCCGTGGTGATCCGCGGCGTGCCCGCCGGCCAGATCTCGGCGATCGAGCTCAACGAGCGGGACGGGTGGGTGCAGGTCCGCATCACGCTCGAGAAGGGGGTGAGCCTGCCGCGCGATCCGGTGCTCATCTTGAGCGAGGCGAGCATGTTCGGGCAGTGGGAGGCCACGTTGCAGGAGCGGAGCGCGGCGCCCCCGAACCCCGACGTGCAGGAGCAGCTCGACGACCCCGGCGCGAGCCGCGGCGGCGCGATCCCCGGCGCCACCCTCCCCGACCTCGGCCAGCTCGCGGTGGTGGCCGGCCGCATCGCCGGCGATGTCGAAGTCGTCGCGAAGCGCTTCGG
This sequence comes from Gemmatimonadaceae bacterium, assembly GCA_043762555.1. Classification (GTDB taxonomy): domain Bacteria; phylum Gemmatimonadota; class Gemmatimonadetes; order Gemmatimonadales; family Gemmatimonadaceae; genus DATKOH01. The sequence continues at coordinate 1,825 of JAYUMO010000033.1, forward strand.
CACGGCGTTCAACGACACCGCCGCGCGCGAGTTGCGGAAAACGATCCAGAACATCAACACGCTCAGCGGCACGCTCAACAGCGCCGTCGGCCGCCAGTCGAAGAACATGGACGAGCTCGCGGGCCAGCTGCGCGCGACCGTTGCGTCGATCGACACCGCCGCCGAGGCGCTGCAGCACACGGCCGAGCGCGTGGACTCCGCCACCGCGAAAGGGGAGATCCGGACGCTCGTCACCAATCTCAACGCGGCGTCGGCAGACCTGCGGGATATGGCCGCGCAGCTTCGCAAGTCGGCATCGTCGCTCACGCGCACGGCGACGAGCTTCGAATCGATGGTCGGCCACACCGATTCCGTGATGGTGAAGATCGACCGCGGACAGGGGACGCTCGGCTTGATGCTGAACGATCCGCGGCTCTACCGCGATGCGGACTCTCTGTTGGTGATGTTGCGCGCGCTCGCGGCGGACATGAAGGCGCACCCGTCGCGCTACGTGAACGTGAAAGTCTTTTGATGGCGGCACCGCGCACGCGCGAGGAGACATCGGCGGGCGGCGTGGTGTACCGGGTGGTGGAGGGAGCGCCGCGCTTCCTGCTCATCCGCGACAGCTACCAGAACTGGGGATTCCCGAAGGGACACCTGAAGCGGGGTGAGCCGCCGGAGCGGGCGGCGCTGCGCGAGGTGACGGAAGAGACGGGGCTCACCACACTGGCGCCGCGCGGCCCGCTCGGCACCATCCAGTGGTGGTTCCGCTTCCGCGGCCGCCGCATCCACAAGCGGTGCCACTTCTTCCTCATCGAGTCGCCGGCGGGGGGGACGGCGCCACAGCGAGCGGAAGGGATCACCGAGTGCCGGTGGCTCGCCGCGGCGGATGCGATGCGAAAGGTCTCGTACGAGAATGCACGGGAGGTCCTCGAGCGGGCGGTGGAGATGGTCCGTCTTGCCTCGCTTCTTCCCTTGTGATAATTTTCACAAGCTGACCGGCG
>JAYUMO010000034.1:0-11254 GCA_043762555.1 Gemmatimonadaceae bacterium
GGTACCCACTTTCAGTATCTGCTGGCCGCCATCGTGCACCAGCAGCTGGCGGGGGCGGCGGCGCGGACGATCCATGGGCGGGTGCTCGCGCTGTACGACGGGCGGAACCCGGAGCCGCACGAATTGCTGGGCACCCCCGACCGGAAACTGCGCGCGGCGGGGCTCTCGGGGCAGAAGATCGCGTACCTCCGAGACCTCGCCCGCCGTTCGTCGAGCGGCGATGTGGCGCTCCCCACGCTCGACGCCCTCCCCGATGACGAGATCATCGTCGCGCTCACGCGCGTCAAGGGGATCGGCCGCTGGACGGCTCACATGTTCCTGATGTTCCGGCTCGGCCGCCCCGACGTCCTCCCGGAGCTCGACTACGGCGTGCGAAAGGGGATGCAGATCGCCTATCGTCTCCGCAAGCTCCCGACGCCGGCCCGGATGCACCAACTCGCCGCCTCCTGGGCTCCTTATCGGACGGTGGGCAGCTGGTACATGTGGCGCGTTCTCGAGTCCCCCGCCGCGCGCGCGCAGCGTCGCGCCCGCCTGGCTCGGAAGCCGAAAGCGAAGTTGAAGTTGCGGTCGAAGTCGAAGTCGAAGTCGAAACTGCCTTCCGGCGCTCGCAGAGCGCCGCGCGGCGCGAAGCGCCCGCGCAAGTAGTGCCGAGGCCGAGGCCCAGACCGGCTCTTCCGTTCTTCGCCACCGCCGCCCCAGGCCTCGAGCACATCACCGCCGCCGAGCTGACCTCCCTCGGGATCTCACCGATAGAGATCGATCCCGGCGGCGTATCCTTCGGCGGCACCCTCGGCGCCCTCTATCGCGCCAACTTGCATCTCCGCACCGCAACGCGCGTGCTCGCACGCCTGGGCGAATTCGAAGCGCGGCATTTCGCCGACCTGGAGAAGCAGGCGAAGCAGCAGCCGTGGACCGATCTTCTCACGGCGAAGCGCGCCGTCCGGCTGCGGGTCACGTGCAAGAAATCAAAGCTGTATCACTCGGACGCGGTCGCCCAGCGCATCGCCGGCGCGATCGAACACGCCGTGGGGCGCGCGCCGCGCTCCACCAAGTCGGATGAGGACGAAGAAGGCGACGCGGACGCGCAACTCGTCATCGTGCGGCTGCTGCACGATCGGTGCACGCTGAGCGTGGACAGCTCCGGTGCGCTCCTCCACCGACGCGGCTACCGGCTACAGACCGCGAAGGCGCCGCTGCGGGAGACGCTGGCCGCCGCGATGCTGATGGCGAGCGGCTGGACGTCGGAGGCGCCGCTGCTCGATCCGATGTGCGGTGCGGGGACGATCGCGATCGAGGCGGCGTGGATGGCTCGGCGCATTGCGCCGGGCTCCCGGCGCGAGTTCGCCTTCGCGCACTGGCCGCGTTTTGACGGCGCGCTCTGGCAGCGGATGGTGGATTCGGCCCGCGCACGCGAGCTGCCGCGCGCACCGGCGCCGATCATCGCGTCGGACCGCGATGCCGGCGCCATCGCTGCCGCCGCGGCCAACGCCGAGCGCGCCGGCGTCACGGCAGACGTCGAGTTCTCCCGGCGCGCACTCTCGGCGATCACGCCCCCCGCCGCGCGGGGTTGGCTCGTGACCAATCCTCCCTATGGCGTCCGCGTCGGTGACAAGAGGGCACTGCGGGATCTGTATGCGCAGTTCGGCAACGTCGCACGCCGGTCATGCCCCGGATGGAGCGTCTCGCTGCTCTCCGCGAGCGCGGAGCTGGAGCGCCAGATCGGGCTGCCGCTCGCCGTCGCGTTCAAAACGCGAAATGGTGGGGTGCCGGTGCGTCTCCTTACTGCGGTCGTCCCTGGCGAGGCGGGCTAGGCAGCATTACCGACAACAGCGTGCTCACGACGCTGATCACGATCGAGCCCCAGAACGCCGGCCAGAAGCCGGCCACGTGGAAGCCGAGTCCGAGCGTCGTCGAGAGCCCGCTCGTGAGCATGAGCATGAGCGCGTTCAGCACCAGGAGGAAGAAGCCGAGGGTGAGCACCACCGCCGGGAGGCTCAGCAGCGTCAGGATCGGCTTCACGAACGCGTTCACCACGCCGAACACGAGCGCCACCCCCGCCAGCGCGTACACGCTCCCGTCCACCATGATCCCGGTGACGAAGTGCGAGGCGGCCCAGAGGGACGCCATCGTGATGAGGATGTGCAGGACGCTCTTCATGGCAATGCTCCGGTGGGGGATGGTGATTCCGGCTCCTGCAATCTGCCGAGCTCTCGCAATTCCGGCCACCAGCGCGCGACCGCGGCCACCACGAGCAGCGTCGCCACGCCGCCGCCGACCACGCTCACCACCGGCCCGAACCACGCCGCCGTCGCGCCGCTCTCGAAGCCGCCGAGCTCGTTCGAGGTGTCGATGAACAGACTGTTCACCGCGCTCACTCGGCCGCGCATCGCGTCGGGAGTGCGCACCTGGACGAGCGTCTGCCGGATGACCACGCTCACCATGTCGAACGCGCCGGCGGCGATCATCATCGCGAGCGAGAGCGGGTACCAGCGCGAGAGGCCGAAGACGATCGTGGTCACGCCGAAGCCGGCCACCGACCAGAGCACCACACGCCCGGCATGGCGCAGCGGGCCGCCGTGCGCCATCGCGACCGCGATCGCGACCGCGCCGATCGCGGGCGCCGCGCGCAGCCAGCCGAAGCCGTCGGGTCCCACGTGGAGGATGTCCTTCGCGTAGATCGGGAGCAGCGTCATCGCGCCGCCGAAGAAGACGGCGAGGAGGTCGAGGGTGATCGCGCCGAAGATCACGGGACTGTGGCGCACGAATCGGAAGCCGGCGAGCAGGCTGCGGAGCGACGCCGTCTCGACCGCGCGCGGCGCCGAGCGCGAGCGCACCGCCGCCAGGCAGAGCATGAAGGCCATCATGAGCGCCGCGTCGATCAGATAGACGGGCCCGGCCCGGTGCGCGATCGCGATCACCGCGCCGCCGAGCGCGGGACCGATCACGCTCGCCGCCTGCCAGCCGGTGCTGCTCCACGTCACCGCGTTCGCGAAATCCTGCGCGGGCACGAGCTGCGGCAGCATCGCGGCCGACGCGGGGCGGTGGAAGGCGAGCGCCACGCCCACGACCAGGAGGCAGACATAAATGAGTGGCACCGGCGCCGCGGAGTACGAGATCGCCGCCAAGCCCAGCGAGCTCGCGATCAGCAGCGCCAGCGACGCCATGACCACGATCCGCCGGTCGAAGCGGTCGGCGGCGTGTCCCGCGGGGAGCACGAGGAAATAGATCGGCGCCACTTGGACGAGCCCCACGATGCCGAGCGCCATCGCGGAGCGGGTGCGCTCGTAGAGCTCCCACCCGATCGCGACGGCGAGCATCTGCGCGCCGACCACGCTGAGCACGCGGCCGCCGAGGAAGAGCCGGTAGTCGCGCGATCGCAGCGCCGCGTACGGGCCGCCGTCGTCCACGCTCCGGTCGCGCTCAGCGCGGCCGGCCATCACCCAACGTCGTGTTCGTGGGGTCCCCGAATACCGCGACGCCGTCGAGGAGCGTGAGGAGCACCTTCGCGTTGTGAATGTCGGTGGGCGCGATCGCGAAGAGGTCGCGGTCGAGGAGCACGAGATCGGCCGCCTTCCCCGTCTCGATCGATCCCGTTTCCTTCTCCTGGAAGTTCGCGTGCGCGCCGTTGATGGTGTACGCCCGCAGGATCTGGTCGAGGGACACGAGCTCCTTCGGGATCCAGGGTGCGCCCGGGCCCTCGAAGGGATCGCGCCGCGTCACCGCGACTTGCATCGCTTCGAAGGGGTTCATCGAGCTCACGATCCAGTCGCTTCCGCCCACCAGCATGCCGCCGGCACGCGCGACGCTGGCCAGCGGATAGAGCCGCGAGGAGCGTTCGGGGCCGAGGACCGGTTCGGTGAGGTCACGCACGTAGCTGTCGCGAAAGGCCCAGAGCGGCTGGAAGTTCGCGAGCACGCTGAGCTGCGCGAAGCGGGGGATGTCCAGGGTGTCGATCATCTCCAGGTGCGCGATCTGGTGGCGTGAGTCGCGCGCGCCGTTCGCCGCGCGGGCCGCCGCGAAGGCGTCGAGCGACATGCGCACGGCGCGATCGCCGATCGCGTGGATGTGCACCTGGAAGCCCGCGCGGTCGAGCGCCCCGACGAGCGCGTTCATCGCCTCGGGGGTGAGGTTCGCCGGACCGCGGTCGCGCGTGTCGAGGTACGGCTCGAGCAACGCCGAGGTGTGCGCCTCGATCACGCCATCGGCGTAGATCTTCGCGGTGGTGGCGCGCAACCGCCGTCCGGCGAAATGCGTCCGGAGCGCCGCGAGCCGGGCCACCTGGTCGGGTCCCACCGCGGGATCCGTCCGCTGCGCGGCGACGACGCGAAGCGGGAGCGCCCCGGCGCGGTCGAGGGCGAGATAGGCCTCGAGCATCGTCGAGTCCGCGTCCGCCTCCTGCAGCGTGGTGATGCCGAGCGAATTCGCGAGCGCCGTCGATCGCCGCAGCCCATCCACGTATTCGTCCACGGTGCGCGGCGGCATGACCGCCACGACCAGGTCCTCCGCCGCCTCGCGCAGCGTGCCGCTCGGCGTGCCGCTCGCGTCGCGCTCGATGCGCCCACGCGGCGGATCGGGGGTCGCGGCGGTGATCCCGGCGAGCGCGAGCGCCTTCGAATTCACCCAGGCGCCGTGCCCGTCCGCCGAACGCAGGTACACCGGACGGTCGGGCACGAGCGAGTCGAGGAGCTGTCGCGTCGGGTTCGCCGCCGGGAAGAGCGGGAGCGCCCAGCCGCGCCCGCGGATCCAGCCCGTGCCGGGAGTCTCGCGCCCGCACCGCGCGATGTGCGCACGGAGCATCGCGCGGGTCGTGTCTCCCGTGAGAAGGCACGACGCGAGCCAGATGCCGCCGGTGGCGGGATGGAGGTGCGAGTCCTCGAGGCCCGGCAGGAGCATCCGCCGGTGGAGATCGATCACCACCGTCGCCGGTCCGATGAGGCGCCGCACGCCCTCATCCGTCCCGACGTACGCAATGCGCCCCTTCGCGACGGCCACCGCGGTGGCCCGAGAATGCGCCGGGTCGGCGGTGTAGACGGTGCCGCTGCGGAAGACGATCTCCGCCGGCGGCGCACCCTGCGCCCCGGCGCGGGCACCGGCGGCGAGCAGCGCGAGCACGATGCCCCGCGAGACCTGACGCATCAGGGCTCCCATTCCTGGAGGAGACGGGCCACTTCACGATCGAGCGCGAACGCGCCGGCGGCGAAGAGCGCGCCGAGCGCGAGCATCACGAGGTTGGCAACGGTCAGCCGGTCATTCCGCGGCGCGCTCGGCGCGGCGGCGGCGTTCACGCGCGCCATCGTCACCTGCACCGGGAGGATCGGCAGGAGCACGACCACGCCCGCCAACCACGGCGGCACGGCCACGAGCATCGCGATGTTCGCGAGGAAATATGCGCCCGCGAGGAGCTCGGCGCTCCAACGCACCGGTGCGCCGGATGGCGAAGCGCTCGCCTTCACGCGCGCGAACATGGTGTAGACGGTGACGAGGGCGAAGAAGGTCCGCCAGAACGGGTTCAGCGCCGCGTCACCGCGGGCGCGCACGCGCTGCCAGTTCGCGTACAGCCAGTAGTAGTGGTACAGGCCGATGGTGCCGACCGTCATGATGACGAACTTCGCGGTGCTCACCGGCCACCACAAACACACCGCGTCCGCGCCGCTCGCCGGTGCGCGCGCGTCCAACGGCGCGCCCGGCACGCTAACCCAGCTTCTCGAGTTCGTCGACGAATTCGCTCGCGCTCGCCGGGCGGTCGTTCCGGTCGCGCGAGATCGAGCGGACGATGAGCGCCGAGAGCGCCGGCGGGATCTCGGGCACCAGCTCGATCGGCGGGCGCGGCGCCTCGGAGAGCATCTTCCCGATGAGGATCGTCGCCGAGTCGGCCGCCCACGGCCGGCCGCCGGTGAGGCACTCGTAGAGCACGATCCCGGCCGAGTAGAGATCCGCGCGCGCGTCGATCTCGTCGCCGAGCAGTTGCTCGGGCGCCATGTACTCGGGCGTGCCCACGACCATGCCGGTGCGCGTCATCCCCTTGGGCCGCTCGGTGAGGCGGGCGATGCCGAAGTCCATCACCTTGAGCACGCCGTCGGGCTGCACCACGAGGTTCTGCGGCTTGATGTCGCGGTGGATGATCCCCTGCTCGTGCGCCACCTCGAGGGCGCGCACGAGCTGCTTGCCGATCGTGACCGCGGCGGCGGGCGGGAGGCGCTTCTTCTTCTGGAGGAGATCGCTGAGGGACGTGCCGGCGATGAACTCCATCGTGATGAAGTGCGTTCCCTCCGATTCGCCGATGTCGTGCGTGCGCACGACGTTGCGGTGCGAGATGCGCCGCGCGAGCCGGATCTCGCTCTTGAAGCGCTCGAGCGCGGTGGGATCGCTGTTCAGGAAATCGCCGCGCAGCGTCTTGATCGCGATCGTCTCGCCCAACTGTGTGTCGGTCGCCTTGTAGACGACGCCCATCCCGCCGGCGCCGAGCGTGCTCAGGATCGTGTAGCGCCCGGCGAAGAGCGATCCCTGCGCGATCGCGCCGCGAGCGGTCGCGACCGTCGGCGCTGCGGCGGCGGCGGCCGCCGCCCCGGTGGCGGTCTCGCGCGAGATGACGCCGCCGCTCGTCTGGAGCACGGTCACGAGCGCCTGCTGGTCTCGCAGCTGCGCGAGCAACATACCCAGCGCAACCGCGAACTCGCCGACCTCATCGTTGGAGCGGATCGCCGCGGGCGCCCGGTAGTCGCCGCCCACCGCGCGCCGGGTGGCCTGGAGCAGCGCGGTGAGCGGCCGGGTGATCCCGCGCGCCAGCAGGAAGGAGAAGAGGACCGCCAGTAACACCCCGACCACGCCGGCGCCGATCAACTCGTTGCGGAGCGTGGTGAATTCGGCGGAGTGCTTCGGTCGCTGGCGCAAGGCGACGAAGCCGCCGAGCCGGGTGCCACCGGCGGAGAGGAGCGAGTCATCGCGCGCGACGTATTCCGTGCCGCCGAAGGGCACGATGCGCTGCTCGAACGGCGCGTCGGCCGCGATCCGCGCCCGGATGTGCTTCCCGATCGGCGCCGACAATTCCGGGCCCCGCTGCAGGGTGCTCGCGACCACGCGCGAGTTCCCCGCCGAGTCGAGCGCAAAGAACACCACCTCGCCATTCGTGACCGTGCGCACGGCGTAGGCCAGCGAGTCTGCGATCGTTTTCGTGGCCATGAAGACGCCAATGATCTTGCCTGACGGATGGACGATCGGAATCGCCACCGCCTGAAAGAGCGTGGAATCGGACGACTGACCGTAGGCGCTGGTGCTCCGCCCCTCGAGCGCAGCTTGGATGAGCGGCGAGTTCGCGAGCGACACCGCCGGCGCGGCCGGCATGTCGCTTCGCGCCAGCCGCACGCCTTCGGCGTCGGTGATCTGCACCCAGGTCGCACCGCTCCGCTCCGCCCCCTCCTTGGCCTGATCGATCAGCGTGCCCGCCTTGGCGTGCAGCACCATGTCGCGGAACACCGCGTTCTCGGCGAAGGTCGTGGCACCGCGCAGCAGTGTCTGCTGCTGCCCATCAAGCAGGGTGCTGGCCGTGCGAGCCGCCTGGGCCACCGATTGGCTCACCGCCGCCCGCGCGGCCGTCTCAGCGGACCGGAGGCTCATCCACAGCGACGCGCCGACCGCGACGATGACGATGCTGGCGGTACCGAGGAAGATCTTCCACCCGAGCGGGAAGCGCGGGCGTTCGGCGGGAACTTCGGTCATCGACTAATACTTGTAGCCGGCATCCGGGTACGCCTGGCCGAGCTTGTTCTTGTGTTTCGTGGCGCGGAAGCCCCGGGCGTCGAGCTCGATCGCGACGTCCGACAGGCTCTCGTCTGTCACCGTGATGGAGCGGGTCATCTCGCCACCCCGCGGGTGCCACGCATGCAGCGTGTACCTCCCCGGCGGCACGCGCGCGATCGTGAAGCGGCCATCGGTGCCGGCGAGCGCGTAGTACGGTGTCGCGACGACGACGACCCAGGCCGACATGCGCGCGTGGACGTTGCAGAACACCGGGTAGACGCCGGTGTGCTTGAGGCGCCGCTGCACCGTCGTCCCGCGGTCGGAGAGACCGAAATCGAAGGTGCCGCTCTTCGAATTGCTGAAAGCATTGTGCGCGAAGGGATCCTGATTCTCGAACCGCACCGTGCTCCCGACCGTCGTGACGCTCACGTGCGGCCCGAAATCGCGATCGTGCATCGTGACGGTGACGTTTTCCGTCTTCAGCTTCACGTGGGTGCCGGCCGCCGGAACGAGATAGATGACGGCGGTCGCGAGGTCGTAGGAGGTCTCCCCGGGCTGCTCGAGCAAGGAGAGCTGGCCGCTCACGGTGACTTGCGCCACCAGGGCAGAGGGCGCCAGGGTCAGCGCGCCGGTCAGGACGGCCGTCCATCGACGCAAGGTTGCCATGGGAGACTCCGTGTGCGAGGGGGACGTCGCACCAGCGTGGAAACGGTAGCCGCTCGCGCCTCCTGGCGTCAAGCAGAGGGGCTCAAAGGGCGAACGGCCGGTCTTCGGCCTCGGTCTCGGCCTCGGCAGGAGCGTAGACAGTAGGGGAGGCTCACGGCGCATTGACAGGGGCGACGTGAGCCGCGAGATTTCGCCCAACTGAATCCGCGGCGATTTGTAGCGATTGCGGCCGCGTTAGAAATCCTGCTAAACCGCTCGCGTGCAGAATGCTGTTCGGCCCGGGGGCGGAAGACGCCTGCCGGGCCTTTGCTTCATTCCGGCGGGAAGCCAACCGGAGCACCACGGCCATGACCCACGCGACGGGCGATTCCTACATCTTCTCCAGCGAATCCGTTTCCGAAGGGCACCCCGACAAGCTCGCCGACCGCATCAGCGACCGGGTGCTCGATCATTTCCTGTCCATCGACCCGAAGTCGCGCGTCGCCTGCGAAACGCTGGTGACGCACAACTTCGTCTGCATCGCCGGCGAGACCCGCTCGAAGGCGAAGGTGGACGACGCGCAGATCACCCGGCTCGCGCGCGAAGTGATCCGCGACACCGGCTACGACGGCTTCGATCCGCGCTTCGGCCACGAGAGCGTGGTGATCGAGATCAAGCTGCAGCCGCAGGCCTTCGAGATCGCCAACGCGGTGGACGCGAAGGCGAGCGCCGAGCTACAGGGGGCCGGCGACCAGGGATTGATGTTCGGCTATGCGACGGATGAGACGCCGTCGCTCATGCCGGCGCCGATCACCTACGCGCACGCGATCGTCAAAGAGCTGGCGCGAGCGCGCAAGGCTCGCGAAGTGCCCTGGCTGCGCCCCGACGCGAAGTCGCAGGTCTCCATCCGCTACCAGGATGGACGTCCGGCGGAGATCTCGCGGGTGGTCGTCTCCACACAGCACGACACCAAGATCGCGCAAACGGCGATCCGCGAATACGTCATCGAGAAGGTGCTGCCGAAGGTGATCGCGGCGAACTTGCTCCCCATGGGCTGGCACGACTGCGTGCTCGTGAATCCGTCGGGCGCGTTCACCGAAGGGGGCCCCGCCACCGACACCGGGCTCACCGGGCGCAAGATCATCGTCGACACGTACGGCGGCTTCGCGCGCCATGGCGGCGGCGCGTTCAGCGGCAAGGATCCGTCGAAGGTGGACCGCTCCGCCGCGTACGCCGCGCGCTGGGTGGCGAAGAACATCGTCGCGGCGGGGCTGGCGGGGCGCTGCGAAGTACAGCTCGCCTACGCGATCGGCGTGCGCGAGCCGGTCTCGATCATGGTGGAGACCTTCGGCACGTCGCGCCATTCGCGCGCCGATCTCGACGCGCGCGTCCGCGCCGCCTTCGATCTCACGCCGTTCGGGATCAGTCGCGACCTCCAGCTCGAGCATCCGATCTACTACGCCACCGCCGCCTACGGGCATTTCGGGCGCGCGCCGGGCGAAGTGCCGGGCGGCTTCACGTGGGAGGAGCCGTCGCGCGTGGACGAGTTGCAGGGGGCGGCCGTCGGCGCGGCGCGCTGAGCGCCGCTCCCGGGCGCCGCTCCCCGGCGCCGGGGGATCTCCGCTTGTCAGACGCGCTGCGGTGAGGTAGCGTTGGCGCGACCCTTCGGCGGAGCGCGGCGGATGGTGACTCGTATCAGACCGGCGGTCGGGAGATGATCCGGATCGCCATCCCGACGGAAACGCCGCCGGACGAGCGGCGGGTCGCGCTCGTTCCCGAGGGTGCGACCAAATTAGTGAAGGGCGGGGCGCAGGTGGTGATCCAACGCGGCGCGGGCACGCGCGCCGGATTCCCCGATGCGATGTACGAGAAGGCAGGGGCCACGCTCGCGGCCGATGCGGCCGCCGCGTGCAAGGACGCGGACGTCGTCGTGCGCGTCCGCCGCCCGTCGGCCGAGGAAGTGTCGCTCCTCAAACCGGGCGCGGTGCTCATCGCGCTCCTCCAGCCGGCCGTGAGCGCCGAGCTCTTCGCCACGCTCGCCGCGCGCAAAGTGAGCGCGCTCGCCCTCGAGAAGGTGCCGCGCATCACGCGCGCCCAATCGATGGACGTCCTGTCGTCGCAGAGCACGGCGTCGGGCTACAAGGCGGTGCTCATCGGCGCCTCGGCGCTGGTCAAGTTCCTGCCGATGCTCACCACCGCGGCCGGCTCGATCCGGCCGGCGCAAGTGTTCATCATCGGCGCGGGGGTGGCCGGGCTGCAGGCGATCGCCACGGCGCGCCGGCTCGGCGGCGTGGTGTCCGCCTTCGACGTGCGCGCCGCCGCGGCCGAGCAGGTGCAGAGCCTCGGCGCCCGCTTCGTCGCGAGCGAGCTCGTCTCGGCGGCGGCGGAGGACAAGGGCGGCTACGCCAAGGCGCAGGCGGACGACGAACGCGCTCGCACCCTCGACGCCATCGGCAAGCACATCGTGTCGCAGGACCTCGTGATCACCACCGCGCTCATTCCGGGGAAGCCGGCGCCCGTGCTCATCACCGAAGCGATGGTGAAGGGAATGCGCCTCGGCGCGGTGATCGTGGACCTCGCCGCCGAGGCCGGCGGTAACTGCGAGCTCACGAAGCCGGGCGAGACGATCACCGTGCACGGCGTCACGATCCTCGGCGCGCTCAACCTCGCCGCCACCGTGCCGCTGCACGCGAGCGAGATGCTGAGCCGCAACGTGCTCACGCTGCTGCAACACTTGATCAAGGAGGGCGGCTTGAAGATCGATCCCGCGGAAGAGATCACCAAGGCGATGCTCGTCACGCACGACGGAGCGGTCCTGTGAGCCTCACTCTCTTGCAGCTCTACGTGTTCGTGCTCGCTGCGTTCGTCGGCT
>JAYUMO010000035.1:0-2640 GCA_043762555.1 Gemmatimonadaceae bacterium
GCGAGCTGGTGGCGTCGATCGCGCGCGAGACGGAGCCCATTACCGTGCGGTTCGAGAGGCCGCACCGGTTCATGCAGACGGATATCGTGGTGCTGCCGATCGATCCGCACGGGCCGCTGCGGACCTTGCACGAACGGATCGCGGGGAGCGGGCTGAGATTCGAGCGGCCGAGATTTCCCTTTTCCCCGCATGTGACGCTGAGCTTTTATCCGAGGCTACTGCCTACTATCGAGCGACGCCTGATGGCGGTGCGCGTGGAAGAGGCGGTGGTCATCGCGCGGGTGCAGTTCTATCTGACCCTCGAACTGCAGGTGCCGCGGTTACTACTGGATCTGGCGCTCGGCACGAGCTCTTCGGGACTCGGGACTCGGGACTCGGGAGATATTGGAAAGTAGATGAGGCGGGACTCGGGGCAGCGTCTACTCGCTCCCGACTCCCGCCTCATCTAGTACCTACTAGCTCTCGAGTCCCGAGTCCCGAAAACTCACATTGCCTTCTTGATCGCGCTCGCGAGATCTTGATCCCCCCCCACGCCGGTGTACACCACTTTCCCCGCCTTATTCACGATGACCACATAACTCGTCGCCGGCACGTCATACGCTTCGGTGGCAGTTCCCCGCGTATCGAACAGCACCACATGCGTGAACCCATGCTGCGCCGCGTAGTTCTTTACGCGCGCCGCACTTTGGTTGACACTCACCGCCACCCCCACGAACGTCACCTTGCCCTCGTACTGCTTCACGAGCGACAGTAAACTCGGCTCGAGTTCGCGGCAGTTCTCGCACCACGTCGCCCAGAACTCGAGCACCACCGGCATCTTGCCGAGGTAGATCGCGAGGTCCACGTCCTTGCCGTCCAGCGTCTGCACCACCGCGCCGGGCGCCTTGGCGCCGACCGCGATGCCGAGGGCGTGCTGTTGTTGCTGTTGTTGCTTTTCTTGACGCCCGGCCGTGAGCGCGAGAACAAAAACAACAAAAGCGCAAGCGAGCAGGAAAGTTCGGATCACGTGAGTAGTTTCCCCATATTGATCAGATAATACTCCGCCGCGCCGAGAAGGATCGCCGCGAGCAAGCGCTTCACCCATACCATCCACGCCCCGGCGCGCGGCAGCCGCGCGAGGAAGCCCGCCGACAGCCCGGCCGCCGCGAGCACCGCGCACATCCCGAGCGAGAAGACGAACAGATAGACGAAGCCGAGCGCGGCGCTCCGTGTCGTCGCCACCCAGGTGAGCACTCCCGCCATCACCGGCGCGCCGCACGGCGCCGCCACCAGCCCGCTCGCCGCGCCCATCGCGAACGCCCCCGTCGCTCCCCCCTTCGCCCCCGCCTCCGACGCCCGCCGCAGCAGCGCCTGCGGCACGCGCACCGGCAGCACATCGAGCATCGCGAGCGCGAACAGCAGCAGCAGATTCGCCATCGCGAAATGGAGCCACGGATTCGTACTCACCGTGCCGAATATCGTCCCCGTCATCCCCGCCACCACGCCGAGCGCGGCGTACACCAGCGCGAGGCCCAGCACGTACGCGAAGGTAAGCCTCACCGTCGCCCATCGCCCCGCGCTATCCGCCGTCTGCCCCCCCACGATCGCGATCGTCACCGGGATCATGGGATAGACGCACGGCGTGAGACTCGTGAGCACGCCGGCGGCGAACAGCACGGGGATCGCGGTGAGGGGGTTCGCGGGGTCGGGGGTCAGATCAAGAACCGGTCTCGGCCTCGGCCTCGGCAGCAAGTGGGAACGGCGTGACGACTGGTCGGTCGAGCCTCAACTGCCTCCCTCTGGACTCTGGACTCCGGACTCCGGACTCTCCGTTCACGTCCCCGCGAACAACTCCCCCAACTCGATCACCAACGCCGCTTTGCTCGGATCCGGCTGCCAGGTCATTCGATCCCGGAACAACTCTGGAATATCTGTTCCCGCCCGCCAGCGCTCGATCGTCTGCCCGTCGATATCCACGATCCAGTATTCCGGAACAGCCACGCGCGCATACAGCGCCCGTTTCTCCCGGCGATCGAGGCGCAGCGACGACGGCGACAGGATCTCAACCACGAGCAGCAACGTTCGCGCATCCACCGGCCGCTCGGGAAGCTTCCCGCTCACGAATGGCGCGACCACGATATCGGGGCGCACCATCGTCCTCTCGTCCACGGTGACGTCGATATCAGGGATCACCGCGGCGATCCGGCTCGGCTTCAAATAGCCGAGCAGCACCGCCGCGAGCTGAAGCGCGACCGCCTGGTGCACCGTGAGCGGCGACGGGCTCACGTACAGCTCGCCGTCGATGACCTCGTAGCGATTCCCGTCGTCAGGAAGCGCGGGCAGCATCTCGGCGGTCCATCCGCCGGCCATGAAGTGCGGCATAGCCTATAGTATTGGGCACTCGGCGAGGAAGGGGCAAGGGACCATGGGCCAAGGTGCAGCCTCATGGGGCCGGGCGCGGCATCGGAGGGATGCGCGAAGGGACTTCTAACTACCGGTCTCGGCCTCGGCCTCGGCAGGGAGTAGGAACGGCCGGGTCCGACTTCCCACTGTCCCCCTCCTGACTCCGGACTCTGGACTCCGGACTCCGGACTACTCCGCCCGTCAGTTCACGGTGACCGTCCCAGACATCCCAACACCGACGTGGATCGTGCACTCGTA
>JAYUMO010000036.1:0-8936 GCA_043762555.1 Gemmatimonadaceae bacterium
CGGTGAGATCGCGCCTCCTCCTCGCGACGCGGAGCGCGGGGAAGCTGCGCGAGCTCGCCCCGCTCTTCGCGGACGCCGGCATCCACGTGCTCACGCTCAACGACCTGGGCCTAGCGCCCACGCCCGAGGAAAACGCGCTGGAGGAGTTCGAGACCTTCGAGGAGAATGCCCTCGCCAAAGTGCGATATTTCGCCGAGAACAAACGCGCGGGCGAACTCACGGTGGTGGCCGACGACTCCGGGCTCGAAGTGGCCGCGCTCGGCGGCGCGCCGGGCGTACGCACCAAGCGATTCAGTGGCCGCGATGATCTGGAGGGTCAGGCGCTCGACGACGCGAACAACGCGGCGCTGGTACGGGCCCTCACCGGCCACACCGACCGGCGCGCGCGCTACGTGTGCGTGGCGGCGCTCATCGATGCGCGCGGCGAACGCACGTTCCGTGGGGAGACGCGCGGCCAGATCCTCGACGCGCCGCGCGGGCGCGGCGGCTTCGGCTACGATCCGTACTTCCTCTCCGACGATGCCGGCGTGACCTTCGCCGAGATCGATCGTTCCGCGAAGGAGCGCGTGAGCCATCGCGGACGTGCGTTCGCGCAGTTGGTGGCCGCGATGCGCGAAGGTTGACCGCACAGCGGCGCGCCACTAGCTTTTTTTGTCTCGCGGGGCGTAGCGTAGCCTGGTAGCGCGCCTGCTTTGGGAGCAGGAGGTCACCGGTTCGAATCCGGTCGCCCCGACCTCTGGCAGGTTCCTCGTCCCGCGGGGAGGGAAGCAGCGGTCCCGACTCGCAATAGAGAAGGCGCCAGTAGCTCAGGTGGATAGAGCAACAGCCTTCTAAGCTGTGGGTCGGAGGTTCGAGTCCTCCCTGGCGCGCCATATTTCAGAACGACTGAGGGCACTCCAACATCGGGGTGCCCTTTCTCGTGGTGCCACCAAGGGCATCGAGCCGGGCACGCTGCGCAGCCGCGGCCTGCCGACTGGTAAGACCCCGGCGGCCGGGGTACACTTCCATTATCGCTCAACGACAACTCGGCGTCCCGATGAAGCACTGGCAAGAGACATCCCGCGTCCTCCAGACCATCGCCCAACTGGCGGCGCAGGGCCGCGGCGCGGCGCTCGCCACCGTGATCCGGATCCGGGGCTCGGCGTACCGCCGCCCTGGCGCCAAGATGGTGATCGCGGACGACGGCGCGATGGCGGGCAGCGTGAGCGGGGGCTGCCTCGAGGCAGACGTGCGGGAGGTCGCGCTGACTGTCCTCAAGAGCGGCGCGCCGCGGCTTCTGCACTATGAGACCGGAGGGGACGACCAGACGCCCTTCGGTCTCGGATTGGGCTGCAACGGAGCGGTGGACATCTTCGTGCAGCTCGCCTCCGCTCCGCATGCCCTGGAGACGGCGCGGCGCGTCACGACACAATTGCAGGGAGATCTCCCCTTCACGCTCTCCACCATCATCGAGGAAGTCGGCCGCGGGCGGTCCGTCATCGTCGGGGCGGACGGGAAGCAGGCCGGCTCCACCGGAGATGCACCCCTCGATCGCGCGATAGCCGCACATGCGCGCGACCTCCTGGCCGCCGGCACTTCGCAGCTCCACGATGTTGGATCGCTCCAAGTGTTCACCGAGGTCCTGCTCCCTCCGCCCACGCTTCTCATTCTGGGCGCCGGAGAGGACTCCCGTCCACTCGCCGCCTTCGCGGCGGACGCGGGCTTCCGCGTCACCGTCGTGGACCACCGTCCGGCGTACCTCGCGGCGAACCACTATCCGACCGGGACGCGCCTGATCGAGGCCCGACCGGACGCGCGCCCCAGCGATCTGCCCCTTGGACCGCGCACCTACGCCGTGGTCAAGACGCACTCGCTGGTTCACGACCGAGATTGGGTGCGCCAGTTGCTCGGCAGCGAGGTGCCGTACATCGGCGTCCTCGGACCGCACGCGCGTGTCGACGACCTGCTGCAGCAGATCGGAGCGCAGGGAAGCGAGCGGGTCTTCGGTCCGGTGGGACTCGACCTCGGCGGCGAGGGGCCCGAGCAGGTGGCGCTCAGCATCACCGCCGAGCTGCTCGCCGTCTGGTCGGGTCGCGAGCCCAGGCACCTGCGCGAGAAGGAAGGTGTGATCCATGCCGGGTGAGCGAACCGCCCCGGTCGCGGGCGTCGTGCTGGCGGCGGGCACCTCGAGCCGAATGGGCGAGAACAAGCTCTTGTTCGAGCTGGAAGGGGAATCGGTGGTGCGGCGCGCCGTGAGCCGGGCGTCGGCCGCCGGGTTGGATCCGGTCGTTGTGGTGCTCGGGCACGAGGCTGACCGCGTGCGCCATGAGCTCAGCGGGCTACCGTGCCGCTGGGTGGTGAACCCGGACTTCGCGACCGGCATCAATGGCTCGCTCAAGGCAGGGATCGCCGCCCTTCCCGCCACGATCGGCGCGGCCGTGGTACTGCTGCCCGACATGCCCTTCGTGACGGCCGAAATGCTCGCGACGCTCGTCGAGCGCTATCGCGCGGGCACGGCGCCGCTCGTGATCTCGGATTACGAGGGCGTCAATGCGCCGCCGATGCTCTATGACCGCTCGCTGTTCGCGGAGCTCCTCCTGATGGAAGGAGAGGGATGCGGGCGACAGGTCGTGCGGCAGCATCGGGCCGAGGCGGCGGTCGTCATCTTCGCCGCCGCGGCGCTCACCGATCTCGACGTGCCGGACGACTACGATCGGATCCGATCGCTGCTCGCGGCCGGGCGATCGTAATGCGCTCGGCGCTCGTCCTCTTCGCCTCGGAGCTGGTGAAACGCGAGGAACCGTTTGTGCTCGCCACCGTGGTGCGTCGCGAGGCACCGAGCTCGGCGCGGGTCGGCGATACGGCGCTGATCACCCAGAGCGGCGTATTCCACGGCTGGGTGGGCGGGAGCTGCACGCATCCGACGGTCGTGCGCGAGGCACTTCGCGCGCTGGAAGACCGCCTGCCGCGACTCATCGCTCTGTCTCCCTCCCCCGATGCCGACCGCCGCCCCGGCATCACCGCCTTGCCCATGACGTGCCACAGTGGAGGCAGTGTGGACATTTACATCGAGCCCGTCCTGCCGGCGCCACGCCTGGTCGTGTTCGGCGCCTCGCCTGTCGCGCAGGCGCTGGTGCGCCTCGGCACGGCCCTCGGCTACGCGGTGGACGCCGTCGATCCCGACGCGGATCGCGCCCGCTTTCCGGAAGCGGATCGCGTGTTCACGCAGGGCGACGCTGCACCGCTCCGTCCCAAGTCCGGTGCGCCGGGTGCCTGGCTGGGCGCGGTGGTGGCGACAATGGGCCAGTGGGACGAGGACGGTGTGCGTGCCGCGGTGGCGCTCGAGCCCGCGTACCTGGGCGTCGTGGCCAGCCGGACGCGCTTCGCCGAGATCCGCGACGCCTTGCTCGCGGGCGGCAGTTCAGCTGACGCGCTCGGGCGGATCCTCAATCCCGCGGGCGTGGACATCGGCGCGCACCTGCCGGAAGAGATCGCGCTCAGCGTGCTGGCGCAGATCGTCCAGCTGCGGAACGCGGAGCAGACACCAGCGCCGCCGCCAACGAAAACATCCCCGCCGGCGGAGGAGGCGGTGGACCCCATCTGTGGCATGACGGTGGTCGTCGCCACGGCGCGTCACACGGCGGAGTTCGGCGGCCGCACCTTTTATTTCTGTTGTGGCGGCTGCCGGGAGAAGTTCCTGCGGGAGCCGCAGCGCTACGCGACGGCCGGCGCATCCGGCGGCGCGCCGTGAAAGACGCGATCCGCGCGACGCAGGAGGCGATGGAGCGCCACGATTACATCGCCGAGCCCGCGATCGCGACCGCGGTCTACCTGGCTCAGGAGATGCGGAAGCCGCTCCTGGTCGAAGGCGACGCCGGGGTAGGGAAGACCGAGATCGCTAAAGTGCTGGCGCGGATGCTCGGGGCCGAGCTCATTCGGCTTCAATGCTATCAAGGGCTCGACGTCAACACCGCGCTGTACGAGTGGAATTACCAGCGCCAGATCCTCCATTTGAAGATCGCCGAGCGCGACGGGCAGGACGCCGCGCAGCTCGAAGCGGCGATCTTCGGCCGCGACTACCTGCTCGAGCGGCCGCTGCTTCGCGCCATCACGCGGCGCGACGCGTCGCCCGTGCTGCTGGTGGACGAGGTGGATCGCGCCGACGACGCCTTCGAAGCGTTCCTGCTCGAGGTGCTGTCGGATTTCCAGATCACGATCCCCGAGCTGGGCACGATCCAGGCGACGCACGTGCCGTACGTGGTGCTGACGTCGAACCGTAGCCGCGAGATCGGGGATGCCCTGCGCCGCCGCTGCTTGTACCTCTATATCGAGCATCCTTCGCTCGAAAAGGAAGTGCGCATCATCCGCAAGCGGGTACCCGGCGTGAGCGAGCGCCTCGCCCATCAGATCGCGCGCTTCGCGCAGGGGCTGCGCGGTCGCCGGCTCGCGAGGATCCCCGGGGTCGCCGAAACGCTCGACTGGGCGCAGGCGCTGGTCCGCCTGCATCGCGACCACCTCGATCTTGAAACGGTCCGGGCGACGTTGGGGTGTCTCGTGAAGGATCGTGACGATCTCGGCGCGCTGGACGCGACCGAGGCGGCGGCGCTCGTCGCGATGGCGGAATGAGCGGCGATCTGGTCGCCCACCTCGCCGGGTTCGCGCGCGCCTTGCGCGCGCGCGGCGTGGGCGTCGGCTTGAGCGAGGAGGTGGACGGCGCGATCGCGCTCGCCTTGGTGGATCTCCTCGATCGCGACGAAGTGCGCTGTGCCCTGCGCACCGCGATGAAGGTCCGCCGCGACGACTGGGACGTATTCGACGAGCTGTTCGACGCCTTCTGGCCGGGCGACAACGTGGGTTCCGATGCTCGCAAGCGGCCGCGCCCGGAGCGGGCCCCTTCGCCGCCGCGCGGCAAGACGGTACGGGCCATGAGTCCGGGCGAGTCGGCGCCTCCGGGCGAAGGCAAGAATAATGATGGAGATCAGCCGGGCTACAGCCCGGACGCAATGTTGCGCAAGAAACCGTTCGACCAGTGCTCGGCACGTGACCTCGCCGAGATGGAACGGCTACTCGCGCGGCTGTCGCTCAAGCTCGCCACCCGCCCGAGTCGTCGGTTCGTGCCCACCCGGGGGCGGGGGCTCGTGGATCTTCGGCGCAGCTTCCGGCGCGCGGTGGGAACGCGCGGCGAGTTCCTCTCGCTCGCGAAACGCGCCCGAGCAGTGGAGGAGCCTCGGCTCGTGCTGCTCTGCGATACGAGCGGGTCCATGGATCCGCATAGCCGCTTCCTGCTCGCGTTCATCCTGTCGCTCAAGCGGGTGGCGCGTCGCACCGAAGCGTTCGCGTTCAATACGACGCTCACGCGGCTCACCCCCTGGTTGGCGCCGGGAAAGATCGGCATAACGCTCGATCGGCTCGCCGCCGGTGTGCCCGATTGGTCCGGCGGAACGCGGATCGGCGAGAGTCTGGCGGCCTTCGTGTCGCGCTATCAGGATCGGCTGGTCGATCCGGATACCATCGTCGTGATCCTGAGTGACGGTTTGGACCGGGGGGATCCGGAGGTGCTGGTGCACGCCATGCGCGCGATGCGCGCTCGGGCACGTCTTGTGATCTGGCTCAACCCACTGCTCGGCGACGCGCGCTACGAGCCCACGGCCCGCGGGATGCAGGCGGCCCTACCGTATGTGGACCGGCTCGCCTCGGCGCACAACCTCGAGTCGCTGGAGCGGCTGGTCAATTTTCTCGCGGCCTGACGGCGCGTCATGCAGATCGAAAAGCGCTTCACGGTGCGCGCGTCCCCTGACGCGGTCTGGCGCTTCCTCACCGACCCCTACAAGGTGGCGGGATGCCTGCCCGGGGCGGAGATCACGGGAAAGACCGACGAGCGGACGTACACCGGGACGATCACCGTGAAGGTCGGGCCGGTGGCGACAACGTACCGCGGCCAGATCCACTTCGAGCGCCTCGATGTCGCGACTCACACCGCCGAGATCGCCGCGTCGGGACAGGACGTGCGCGGCAAGGGCGGCGCGGACCTCCGGATGGTCAGCACTCTCGTCGCGCGCGCGCCGAATGAAACGGAGGTGACCGTCACGCAGGATATCAATGTGATCGGCATCCTCGCCCAGATGGGTCGCGGGATGATCCAGGATGTGGGCGATCAGCTGTTCGAGCGCTTCACCGCTGCGATGCGCGCGCGGCTCGAAGCGGCGGAGGCGCCGGCTGCCGCCGCGAGCGCGGCGGGCGCGGCGCCTGCGCCAACTTCTAGCGCCGAGCCGATCCAAGCACTATCGTTTGGCGCCGGAATGGCCGGACGAGCGCTGGTACGCACAGTGCGCCGCCCGGCCTTTTGGATCGCCGCGAGCGTCGCCGCGCTCCTCGTCTGGTGGCTGCTTCGGTAGGCTTAAAAAAAAGGCGTCGCAACAGTGAGGAGGAACTGGAAATGATCCCCGCCGCGTTCGACTATCACGCGCCCGGTTCGCTGGCCGACGCCGTTGCGCTGCTCGACAAGCTCGGCGAGGACGCGAAGGTCCTCTCTGGAGGGATGAGCCTCCTGCCAATGCTCAAGATCCGGCTCGCGCAGGTGAGTCATCTCGTGGACATCGGCCGCATCCCAGGGCTCGACTACATCAAAGAAGAAGGTGGCGTCCTCAAGATCGGCGCCGGAACGAAGGAATCGGCGTTCGAGCGCTCCGACGTGATCCGCGCGAAGTATCCCATCCTCCTCGATACCGCAGCAGTGATCGCCGACCCGGTGGTGCGCAATCGCGCGACGGCCGGCGGCAATCTCGCCCACGGCGATCCGGCCAACGATCACCCCGCCACCATGCTCGCCCTCGGCGCGAGCGTCGTCGCCCGGGGCCCGAAGGGCGAACGCACGATCCCGATCGAACAGTTCTTCAAGGGACTGTTCACCACGGCGCTCGCGCACAACGAGATCCTCACCGAGATCCGGATCCCCGCGCTGCCCGCCAAGAGCGGCGGCGCCTACATGAAGCTCGAGCGCAAGGTGGGCGACTTCGCCACCGCCGGAGCCGCCGCCCAGGTCACGCTCGGTGCGAATGGCACCATCGAGAAGGCCGGGATCGCGCTCACCAATGCCGGACCCACGCCGATTAAGGCGACGGAAGCGGAGAAATATCTCGTGGGGAAGAAGCCGGACGATGCGACGCTCGCCGAGGCCGGCCGCCTCGCGGCGAAAGCCACGAACCCATCGGCCGACCGGCGGGGCGCGGTCGATTACAAGCGTGAAATGGCGCGCGTGCTCACGGTGCGCGCGCTTCGCGTTGCGGTCCAGCGGGCAGGAGGGAAATGAGATGAGCATGCACAAGATCACCGTGACCGTGAACGGCACCGCGCACACGGCGGAGGTCGAGTCGCGCCTCCTGCTGGTCCATCTCATCCGTGAGGTGCTCGTCCTCACCGGCACGCACATCGGGTGCGACACGACGCACTGCGGCGCCTGCACCGTGTTACTCGATGGCGAGCCGGTGAAGAGCTGCACCATGCTCGCCGTGCAGGCCGACGGCCGGCAGGTGATGACGGTGGAAGGGCTGGAGAAGGACGGCAAGCTCGACCCGATCCAGGAAGGCTTCATGCAGGAGCACGGGCTGCAGTGCGGCTTCTGCACGCCGGGGATGATGATGACGAGCTACGCGCTGCTGAAGCGGAGCAAGAAGCCCAGCGAGGATGAGATCCGACACGCCATCTCCGGCAATCTGTGCCGCTGCACTGGCTACGTGAACATCGTCAAGGCGGTGCAGTACGCGGCCGCCAAGCAGCAGTAGGAGGTCGCCATGGCATTGAAAACGACGCCCGAAGTCAGCGGCATGGGGCACTCGATGAAGCGCAAGGAGGACCCGCGTTTCATCCGCGGCCAGGGTCACTACGTGGACGACGTCGTGCTCCCGGGAATGTTGTATCTCGACATCGTCCGCAGTCCGTACGCCCACGCGAAGATCAAGGCGATCCGCACCGAGAAGGCGCTCAAGGTGCCGGGCGTGCTCGCCGTGATCACGGGTGAGACCCTCAAGGGTTACAACTTGCACTGGATGCCGACGCTGATGTCGGACACCCAGATGGTGTTGCCGGTGGAGAAGGTGATGTACCAGTCGCAGGAGGTGGCGGGCGTCATCGCCACGAGCCGGTACGCCGCCGCGGATGGCGTGGAGGCGGTCGAGGTGGACTACGATCCCCTCCCGGTGGTCGTGGATCCTTTCAAGGCGCTGGAGCCCGGCGCGCCGGTGTTGCGCACCGACAAGGTGGACAAGAAGGACAATCGCATCTTCCACTGGGAAGCGGGCGACCGCGCCGCCACGGACAAGGCATTCGCCCAGGCCGAGGTGACGGTGAAGCAGGACATGTACATCCCGCGCATCCACGTCGCATCGATCGAAACGTGTGGCTGCGTGGCGGACTTTGACCGCGTGCGCGGCCAGCTCACCGTCTACATGACCACCCAGGCCCCGCATGCCATTCGCACGGTGCTGGCGCTGGTGGCCGGCCATGTCGGGCTGTCGGAGGAGAAGATCCGTGTCATTTCCCCGGACATCGGCGGCGGGTTCGGCGGCAAGGTCCCTGTGTACCCCGGCTACGTGATCGCGATCGCGGCCTCGGTGGTGGTCGGGAAGCCGGTGAAGTGGATCGAGGACCGGATGGAGAATCTCCAGGCCGACTCGTTCGCGCGCGATTACCACATTCACGCGGAGATCGCGGCGAAGAAGGACGGCACGATGACCGCCATCCGCATCAAGACGCTGGCGGACCACGGCTACGCCGACGCCGCGGCCAATCCGTCCAAGTTCCCCGCGGGCCTCTTCTCGATCTGCACCGGCTCGTACGGCTTCAAGGACGCCTTCGCCGAAGTGGATGGCGTCTACACCAACAAGCCGCCGGGTGGGATCGCCTATCGCTGCAGCTTCCGCGTCACCGAAGCCGTGCACACGATCGAGCGCATGACCGAC
>JAYUMO010000037.1:0-3091 GCA_043762555.1 Gemmatimonadaceae bacterium
CGGCGCCGGCGTCGGGGCCGAGGTCGATGAGCCAGTCGGCGAGTTTGATCACATCCAGGTTGTGCTCGATCACGACCAACGTGTGGCCGTGATCGATCAGGCGTTCGAAGACACGGGCGAGCTTCTTGATGTCATCCAAATGGAGGCCGGTGGTGGGCTCGTCCAGAATGTACAATTTGCGACCGTGAGTGCGGCCGGAGACGACGAGCTCACGCGCGATCTTTATTCGCTGGCTCTCGCCGCCCGACAACGTCGGGGCGGGCTGGCCGAGTCGCAGATAGCCGAGTCCCACCTGCTGGAGCTGCCAGAGAGCCTGGCCGAGTTTCTCCTCCTTGGGGAAGAAGCGGATCGCCTCGTCCACGGTGAGCTGCAGCACGTCATGGATGCTCTTGCCGTGCACGCGCACCTCGAGCACGGTCGGCTTGAAGCGCTTGCCGCCGCATTCGTCGCAGGGCACGTAGACGTCGGCCATGAACACCATCTCGATCTGGATCTGGCCGGCGCCTTCGCACGTGTCGCAGCGGCCGCCGCGGACGTTGAAGCTGAAGGTGCCGGCGGAGAACCGCTTCTGCTTCGCGAGCGGTTGCGCGGCGAAGATGCGGCGCACTTCGTCCCACGCCTTCACGTAGGTCACGGGATTGGAACGCGGGGTCCTGCCGATGGGCGATTGGTCCACGAGAACGACCGCCTCGAGCGTCTCCCACCCGGTGATCGCATCGAAGGCGCCGATCACCTCACCCAAGTGCTGCTTGGCCGAGCTGTCCCCTTGCAGTCGCGTCTCGAGGGCGCGGAAGAGCACGTCGTGCACGAGCGTGCTCTTGCCGCTGCCGCTGACGCCGGTGACCACGGTGAAGGCGTTGAGCGGGATCTTGACGGTCACGTCGCGCAGGTTGTGTTCGCGGGCGCCGGTCAACGTCAGCCAAGCCTTTCCAACTTGCCGGCGGGATTCGGGAATAGGGATCCGGGATTCGCCGGACAGATATTTCCCCGTCAGCGGGCTCTCGTGCGCGCGTGATATGGGTCCGGAAAAAATGACGCGGCCGCCGTGCTCGCCGCTCGCGGGGCCGAGCTCCACCATGTAGTCGGCGGCGCGGATCGCTTCGAGGTCGTGCTCGACCACCAGCACGGTATTCCCTTCATCGCGCAGCTTCGCCAGCAGTGCGAGGAGGCGGCTCACGTCGCGCGGATGCAAGCCGATGCTCGGCTCGTCGAGCACGTAGAGCGCGTCCACCAGGTGCGCGCCGAGGGAATTGGCGAGCGCGATGCGCTGGGCCTCGCCGCCGGACAGGGTGCGGGTGGCGCGATCCAAGGAGAGGTAGCCGAGTCCGACGTCCACGAGGAAACGGGTCCGGGCGCGGGCCTCTTGCAGGATGTGCGCCGCGATCTGCCGCTCGAACTCCGAGAGGGCGAGGGTCTCGAGCCACGCGGCGAGCTCGTGCACCGGCAGCGCGCTCACCGCGGCAATGGTGCGCTCGGCGACCCGCACGCGCAGCGCGTCGGGCTGGAGTCGCGTGCCGCCGCAGTCGCGGCAGCTGTTTGCCGTCTGGTATTGGCGGAGGAAGATGCGGATGTACTGCTTGTATTTCTTGGGGGCGAGATCGTGCAGGAAGGGGATGATCCCCTTGTAGGCACGGGTGCGGGCGGTGAAGAGCTGCTCGCGCTGTTCGGCGGCGAGTTCGCGCCACGGCGTGTCGAGCGGAATGCCGGACTTCTTGGCGAATTCCGCGAGCGCGCGGCGCTTGTTGTCGTAGCGGGGCTTGGTCCACGGGTCGATCGCGCCGTCGCGAAGGGAGAGCTCGGGGTGGGGGACGATGAGGGTGGGGTCGTAGTCGAGGGTGGCGCCGAAGCCGTTGCAGGTGGGGCAGGCGCCTCTGGGATTGTTGAAGGAGAAGAGTTGGGGGGTCGGGGTGGGGGACGAGCCGTGGGCCTCGGGGCAGGTGAAGCGCGTCGTGAAGGGGAAACGGCCGGTCTCGGCCTCGGCCACGGCAGAGAGTGGGGGCTGGACGAGCGCGAGACAGTCGCCGTCGCCCTCGGCGAAGGCGGTCGAGAGGGCATCCGCTAGGCGGCGGGTGAGGTCGGCGACGGGTCCGCCGCCGGCGGGGATCGCGAGGCGGTCGACGACGATCAACAACTCGGCCGACTTCGTGAGGTCATCGGCGTCGGTCAGCTCATCCAGGTGGCGAGTGGAGCCATCGGCGATGACGCGGATGAAGCCTTGGGCGCGGAGGCCATCCACGACTTGGGAGTGGGTGACCTGCTCGGAGAGTCGGAGGGGAAAGGCGATCGAGAAACGGGTGGCGGGGGGGAGCGCCAAGAGGCGGTCGGTGGCTGATTGGACGCTGTCGGGCCTTAGCTCGCGGTCGCAGACGCGGCAGTGGGTGTGGCCGATGCGCGCCCAGAGGAGACGAAGGAAGTCGTAGATCTCGGTGGCGGTGCCGACAGTGGAGCGCGAGGTGCGGGTGGGGTTCTTCTGCTCGATCGCGACGGCGGGGGAGAGGCCGTCGATGAAGTCGACGTCGGGCTTCTCCATGCGCTCGAGGAACTGGCGGGCGTAGGCGGAGAGCGACTCGACGTAGCGGCGCTGCCCCTCGGCGTAGATGGTGTCGAAGGCGAGGGAGCTTTTCCCGGAGCCCGAGGGCCCGGTGATGACCGTGATCGCGCGGCGCGGGAGCTCGAGGTCGATCGCTTTGAGATTGTGCTGGCGGGCGCCCTTGATCACGAGATGGGACTTCATGGGGGGAAGATAGTGCTGGTCTCGGCACTCGGCGCTCGGCACTCGGCAGCGAGTGGGGGGTGGGGATACGGAGGGGGGAATCCTCTGGTGCTTGCCGGAGCGTAGGTGGGGAAATAGTTTCGAGTTGCAGCGCGCGCCCCTGGGTGCGCACTTTCACGCCTGCCGAGTGCTGATGCCCTATATCCAGCTCGAAGGACAGCAGTATCCGTTGGTCGCCGGCGAGAATGCCGTCGGCTCGGGGGAAGGCGTCCGGATCCGGCTGACGGGGGGCGGGGTGGAGAGCGTCGCGGCGGTGATGACGGTGGGTGCGGACGGCGGGACGATCGCGAAGCGGGGCGGGGAGCAGGAGGTGAAGGT
>JAYUMO010000038.1:0-3662 GCA_043762555.1 Gemmatimonadaceae bacterium
TGGTGCTGCCGAGCAGGGTCACCGCCGCCTTCGATCGGCCGGGGAGGACGCTTGTCATCACTCGCCGCGGGATCACGGGGAGAAAACAAACGCGGGACGAGGTCGATCTCTCGAAGATCAGCGGCGTCGAGGCCGCGGAGTCCACGGGGCTGGCGCGGCCGGGGCAGACGGCGAGCGGCACCCGCATGTTTCGCGTCGAGATCGTGTTGCGCGACGGCGCGCGCGTCCCGCTCACGAGCTACTACTCGAACAGTCCGACGCACGCGACGGCCGCCGCCGCCGCGCGCGCCTTTCTTGGCCTCGCCCCCCCAGCGCCTGCCGTCGGGGCAGCGTCTCCCGTCCTGCCGAGTGCCGAGCGCCGAGTGCCGAGATCCTCCCTTGTCTTCATGGCTGTCCTCTGCTCCGCCTTCGTCGCCCTCGGCGCCTGGCTCTTCCTGACCGAGGGCCGTCGTCTCTCGAACGCGCGCCCGGTGCCCGCGACCGTGCTCGCCACCGACGTGCGCTCCGTGCGCAGCACCGGCCGCGGCGGCACGACTGTCACGCTCAAGCCCGTCGTCCTTTTCCGGTACAACATAAACGGGCGCGAGTACACCGCCGATCGCGTCACGCCGCTCAACGAATCGCGGAGCGGGCAGTGGGCCTACAAGCTCATCGCGCGCTATCCGGTGGGCGCCACCGTCACCGCCTGGTTCGATCCCGCGCACCCGGAGCAGGCCTTCCTGCTGCACGAGTGGAGCTTGCTGCCGCTTTTCTTCGTCGTCTTCCCGCTCTTGCTCCTGGGGCTGATGACGTTCATGGTTCTCCGCGCCCGCCGCACCGCCGCGGCGAAGAGCGCAGGCGGGAGTTGACCGCGGGCGGATTGTCTCGTCATTTCATTGCCACCATGAACGCCCCCCAGAAAACCAAAACATGCCCGCAGTGCGGGAACAGCTACGACGCCGAGCAGCGCTTCTGCCCGCGCGACGGGTCGACGCTGCGCGCGCCGCCGGGGAGCGACATGGTGGGGAGCGTGATCGCCGACCGCTATCTGATCCTCAGCCGGATCGGCGAAGGGGGGATGGGCCAGGTCTATCTGGCCGAGCACGTGAAGATGAAGCGGAAGAGCGCGGTGAAGGTGATGCACCAGGGGATGGTGCACGACCAGGACGCGATCCAGCGCTTCAATCGCGAGGCGAGCAACGCCAGCGCGATCCAACATCCCAATGTCGCCGCGATCTACGATTTCGGCGAAACGGCCGACGGGCTGATCTATCTCGCCATGGAGTTCGTCGACGGCGAGCCGCTCACCAAGATCATCGAACGGCAGGGTGCGCTCACGGCGCTGCGCGCGGCGGAGATCACGCGCCAGACCGCCGACGCGCTCGAGGCCGCGCACGAGATGGGGATCGTGCACCGCGACCTCAAGCCCGACAACATCATGATCGCGCGCGGCCGCGTGGGCGAGGACGTGGTGAAAGTAGTGGACTTCGGCATCGCGAAGGCGATGACGAACACCGAGCAGAAGGTGACGAAGACGGGGCTCGCCATCGGCACACCGGAGTACATGTCCCCCGAGCAGCTGGGGGGAGACCAATTGGATTCGCGCACCGACATCTACTCGCTTGGCCTCGTCGCCTTCAACATGTTCACCGGGCAGCTCCCCTTCCCCGCCGTCACGAGCCGCGAGTCGCTGATCATGCGCCTCACCGAGAAGCCGCGCACGTTGAAGGAGATCCGGCACGACATTCAGTGGCCCGAGGAGATGCAGTGGGTGATGGACCGCGCGCTGTCGAGCCACCCCGGCGAGCGCTACCAGCACGTGAGTCAGTTCGGCCGCGACCTCGTGAAGGCGGTGTCGGCGATGCCGCAATCGGCGCTCTCCCAACAGGGGACGCTCGCCATCTCGGCCGTGCCGGAGATCACGGTGCCGAACAGCCGCACCGAGGCGCGCCGATGGGGACGCACCGGCACCGAAGCGGACGCCGACAAGAGCCCAAGCCCCGCCGGTGGCACCGCGAGCGCCCGTCGCCCGAGCGCCGTCATGCGCGGCGCCGAGCGCGGCACGCAGGAGCTCACCGAGCCAGTGAACGGGAAAGAAAATGGCAAGAAGAAGCAGGGGAACCGTGGCGGCCTCTACGCCGTGCTAGTGGTGCTCGCCGTCGCCGCCGCCGGCGGCGGCTATTGGTTCGTGACGCAGCGCTCCAACGCCTCAATCGCTTCCGCGCGCGCCGGCGCCGCCGCGACCACCAAGGACTCGCTCACGCGTCTCGATTCCCTCTCGCGCCTGGCCCTCGCCGAGCACGATCGCCGCGACAGCATCGCGCGCGCCGACAGCGCCGCGAAGCTCGCCGCCGACAGCGCCGACAAGACGAAGAGCGCGACCAAGGGCCGCCTCTCCCCGATCCCGCCCCCAGCCGATGTCGAGGCCCTCTTCGCCCCCGTGCGCGACGACATCGAGAACGGCAAACAGCGCATGGAGGACGGCGAATACGAGATGGCCGTCGTGCGTCTGAGCAACGCGCAGGATCAGCTGCTCGACATTGCGCGCAAATACCCGGATCTGGCGCCGATCAAGAGCTTGAAGAAAGAGATCACCGACGCCGTCGCCGCCAACCGCGCCGCCTGCAAGGCGGAACGCGAGGACGCTATCCAACGCGGCACCACGCCGCCGGAGTGCCCGTGATAGCCGGTAACAGAGAGTGGCTACAAGAGTGTAGGGGGCGTCAGGAGGCTAGGAAAATAGAAGGCGTAGCCCGTAGTTGCTGGTCGCTGGACGAGCGCGCATGGCCCGGATTCGGTGCGCCCGTCCAGCAACCAGAAACCACTGTCCACGCCTTCTATTTCCTAGCCTCCTGACATCCCCCACACCCTTATAGCTACTCTCGCCCCCCACTGGCCGTTTGCCCTTGGCCGACGCGCGAGCGCCGCCGACTTTGCGTCGTTCCCGCACATCCCCGTCGCGTCACGCCTCAGCTAGCCGCCCTACCTTCGCTCTAGATCGGCCCGAAGAAGGGTCCAGAACCCCCTGGGGGTAAGGATCGGTATGGGGGCCTTCGCCGCAACGTCGAGCAGATCCTTGTCCCCGGTCACGAGGACGTCGGCCCGACCGGCGATGGCCTCGGCCAGGATGTGGGCGTCGGCCGGATCGCGCACCTTGATGCTCGGTCGTGCCGGGCCTTCCACGACTTCCGCCTGGCGCCGCAGATAGGCCTCGAGCTCCCCGATAGCTTTTTCCGGGACCCGCATTTTCTGCCTCAGCACCCGGTGGAGTTCGGCGATCACCCGCTCACCCACGACCAAGTCGTGCTCGGCCAGGACAACCTGAAGTACTTCGGCCGACAGGCCCCGCGCGGTGAACGCGCTGACGAGGACGTTGGTGTCGAGGAACACCCTCACGACACGTCGCGGAAGACATCCTCGTCGGTCAGATAACCGCGCGCCTCGGCGAAGGGCACCAGGCGCCGGCGCAACTGCTCGAACTGGGTGAGGGCCAACTGTCGGCGCAGCGCATCGCGGACGAGATCACTCCGGCTGCGGCCGGTCGCGGCCGCGACCCGGTCGAGCTGTCGGTCGAGATCGCGATCCAGGCGGATCGTCAGGGCAGCGGATTTCATGTCGTACAATGTAATACACCGAACGCCACTGCACAAGCGCATTTCGTGCGCGGGCTCGCAGCGGACGAC
>JAYUMO010000039.1:0-2882 GCA_043762555.1 Gemmatimonadaceae bacterium
GTGGACGAGGCCGACGCGCTCCTCACCGCCGCGCGCACGCTCTGGGGGAAGCGCTCGCCGTCGCCCGCCTGGTTCCACTACGCCGCGCTCGCGGCGGCCCTCGCCGGCGAGCTCGACCGCGCGCTCGAGATCGTGACCGAGGGCGTGGAAGCGCACCCGCACGCGGCGGTGCTGCACAACACGCTGGCCGCGGTGCACGAGCGCCGCGGCGACCTGACCGCCGCCGCGCAGGCGGCGGACCGCGGCCTCCACGAGGATGGCTCGATCCCGCAGCTCTTCAAGAACCTGGGCGACTGTCTCTACCGGGCGTCGCGCTACGACGAGGCGCTCGAGGCGTTCCAGCGGGCGATCAAGCTCGACCCGGCCCTGGGCGACGACGTCTATTTCAAGCTCGGCAACATCCGCTTCAAGTGGCAGGAGAAGGACCAGGCGCTCGCGTACTGGGAGCGCGCGCTCGCGCTCAATCCGGACAACGAGGTGATCCGCACGAATCTCGATCTCGTGCGGACCATGGCCGGATGACGAGCACCCCGGCCTTCGTCGACACCGACTTCACCGCGCTCACCGCCAAGATCACCCGGGAGCGCGGCTTCGGCTGCGCGAGCTACAAGGACAAGTGCCTGCGCCGCCGCATCGCGGTGCGGATGCGCGCGCGCGGCGTGCACACCTACCGCGATTACTCCCGCGTGCTGGACGGCGACGCGCACGAGTACGAGCGCCTGCTCGATGCGCTGACGATCAACGTCACCCGTTTCTTCCGGAATCCCGAGGCGTGGGCGGCGCTGGACACGAAGGTGTTCGCGACCGCGATGCGGGCCGCGCCGGAACCGCTCCGCGTCTGGAGCGCGGGGTGCGCGTCGGGCGAGGAGACGTACACGCTCGGCGTTCTGTTGCACCGCCACGCCGCCGCGCTCGGCCGTCGCGCGCGCCCGGCGTCGGTCCTCGGCACCGACATCGACAAGGCGAGCCTCGAGGCCGCCGAGCGGGGCGTGTACGAGGCGCCGACGCTCTGCGAGCTGCCGCCGGAGGTCCGGAGCGCGTACTTCCCCGGCGCGGCGCCCCACGCGGTGCCGCCCGCCGTGCGCGCGCTCGTGCGGTTCGCGCGCCACGACCTGCTCGCCGACCCGCCCCCCGCGGGGCCGTTCGACGTCATCGTCTGCCGGAACGTCACGATCTACTTCGATCGCCCGTCGCAAATGGCGCTGCTCGACCGGTTCCACGACGCGCTCGCGCCGGGCGGGGTCCTCATGATCGGGAA
The DNA here is from genome assembly GCA_043762555.1 of Gemmatimonadaceae bacterium. Taxonomy (GTDB): domain Bacteria; phylum Gemmatimonadota; class Gemmatimonadetes; order Gemmatimonadales; family Gemmatimonadaceae; genus DATKOH01. The sequence continues at coordinate 1,259 of JAYUMO010000039.1, forward strand.
GGTCGAGACGCTTTCGGGGGCGACCCGCGCACGCTACGAGACGGTGGATGCGCGCGAACGCATCTTCCGCCGGGCGCCGTGAGGGAGATCCGCGTGCGCGTCGCCGAAGCCGCCGTCGCCCAGGGGGACGTCCTCCTCGCCAGCATCGGCCTGGGGAGTTGTGTGGCCATCGTGCTCTACGACCCCGCGGTGCAGGTGGGCGGGCTGGCCCACGTGCTCCTCCCCAGCGCCTCGATGGCGCGCGACCGAACGAACCGCGCCAAGTTCCCCGCGAGCGCCGTGCCGCTGCTCGTCGAACAGATGCGCGCGCTCGGCGCGTACGAGCGCCGCATGGAAGCGCGGCTCGTGGGCGGCGCGAGCATGTTCACCTCGCTCGTGCCGGCGGGGAACCTGCAGATCGGCGAGCGCAACGTGATCGCGAGCCGCGCCGCGCTGGCGCAGGCGCGCATCCCGATCGTGTGCGAGGAGGCCGGCGGCGGCTTCGGCCGGAGCGTCTACTTCTATCTCGCCGACGGCCGCGTTGAAGTGCGATCCGTGGCGAAGGGCCATGTCGTCATCTAACCCGACGCGCACCGTCCTCGTGGTGGACGACAGCGCGTTCATGCGCAAGCTCGTCGTCGATCTGATCGACGGGTCGGGCGAATTCCGCGTGGTCGGCACCGCGCGGAACGGCGCCGATGCGCTGCAGTGGGTCCACACGCTCGCCCCCGACATCGTCACGATGGACATCGAGATGCCGGAGTTGGATGGACTCGGCGCGCTCGAGCGGATCATGCGCGAGTCGCCGCGGCCGGTGGTCATGCTCAGCGGCGCCGCCACCGGGGGGTCGAACGACCCGGTGATCCGCGCGCTCGAGCTGGGCGCCGTGGAATTCGTGCGCAAGCCGTCGGGCCCGATCAGTCTGGATCTCGCCGCCGTGCGCGAGCCGCTCCTCGAGGCGCTCCGGGCCGCGGCCGAGGTGAACCTGCGTGGCGTCGCGGCGCTCGCGTCGCCGCCCGCCGGCGCGCCGGGCGCTCACGGCACGCCCGCCGAGGCGCACGCCACGTGCGTGGTCGCGATCGCGAGCTCCACCGGCGGGCCGCGCGCGCTCGCCGAGGTCATCCCGGCGCTCCCGCGCGCCCTCGACGCCGCCGTGGTCGTCGTCCAGCACATGCCCGCCGGCTTCACCAAGAGCCTCGCCGAGCGCCTCGCGACGCAGAGCGCGCTCGCCGTGTCGCAGGCGGTGGAGGGCGAGGCGCTGCGCCGCGGCCACGTGTACATCGCGCCCGGCGGCCTGCACATCCGGCTGCGCGGGACGGCCCACGGCGCGGTGGTCGCCCTCGACGACAGCGCGCCGGTGTGGGGGGTGCGTCCGGCCGCGGACCCGCTCTTCCGCTCGGTGGCCGAGCGGTTCGGCGCCAAGTCGGTGGGGGTGGTGCTCACCGGGATGGGACGCGACGGCGCCGAGGGGCTGCGCGCGATCCGCGATGCCGGCGGCGCCGGCATCGCGCAGGATCGCGCGACGTCGATCATCTTCGGCATGCCGCAAGCGGCCGCCGCCGCGGGCGGCGCCGAGCGCGTCCTCCCGCTCGAGGAGATCGCCCCGGCGATCGTCGAGCTCGCGGCGTCGCGCCGCCGGCCGAGC
>JAYUMO010000040.1:0-1604 GCA_043762555.1 Gemmatimonadaceae bacterium
TGGCGGCCGCGAGCGTGGCGACGAGCGACACGCGGGCGGCGTCGCGGCGATACCTTTTCCTCGAGATGACGCGCATACCGTGAAGCTATTGACCCTGGCCCGCGATCTGCAACGGCGGCGCGCGCGCGAACGCGATGCGCTCTTCGTCTGCGAGGGGGTGCGCGCGGTAGAGGAGCTGCTGCGCTCGCCGATCGTCGCGAAGGGCGCGCTCGTGTCGCCCGCGCTCGCCGCCGCGCCGCGCGGGGCCGCGCTCCGCGAGCGGCTGGACGCGAGCCACATCCCCGTGCTCGACGTCACCGACCGCGAATTCGGGAGCGCGGCCGGCACCGAATCGCCGCAGGGGGTGCTGGCGGTGGCCGAGGTACCCGAGCGATCGCTCGCGACGCTCGCCCTCCCCGCGCGCGCACGGCTCCTCGTGCTCGACGGCATTCAGGATCCCGGGAACGTCGGCGCGCTCCTGCGCACCGCGGCCGCGCTCGGGGCGCACGCGACGCTCGCGATGCCGGGTACCGTTGACCTCTGGAACGGGAAGGTCGTCCGTAGCGCGATGGGTGCCCTCTTCCACCGCCCCGCGCTCGCCTGCGATTGGAGCGCGCTCGAGACGTTCCTCGCGGAGCGCGCGATCCCCCTCTGGGGTGCCGACGCGGCGGGCGATCCGCTGGACGACGTGACCGCGCCGGCCGCGCTCGCGCTCGCCGTGGGCAACGAGGGCGCGGGACTCAGCGAGGTCGCCCGCGCGCGCGCAGCGCGGCGCGTCAAGATCCCGATCGCCCCCGACGTCGAATCGCTGAACGTCGCGGTCGCCGCCGGGATTCTCCTCTATCGGCTGCGCCCGTGAACGAGATCGTGGAATTCATGCCGCGCTGGCTGTTGGGGGGCGCTGCCCTCCTCGTGGGCGCCTCCTTCGGCTCCTTCCTGAACGTGTGCGTCGGCCGCTGGCCGAAGGACCTCTCGGTGATCCGGCCGCGCTCGCGCTGCCCGCGCTGCGGCCACCAGATCGCGTGGTACGACAACGTACCGATGGTCAGCTGGCTCGTGCTCCGCGGCAAGTGCCGCGGCTGCGGCACGGCGATCTCCCCGGTCTATCCGCTGGTGGAGTTCGTGGTCGCGCTCGGCTGGCTCGCGACGCTGGTGGAGTTCGGCCCCACGCTCACCGCGATCCGCGTCGCCGTCTTCGGTACCATTCTGCTCGGCGTGATGCTCACCGACGCGGTGGCGTATCTCATTCCCGACGGCTTCACGGCGTTCGGGCTGGTGTGGGCGATCGTGCTCTCGCTTTTCGCCTTCGTGCGCGACGACGTGTCGCTGCTCGCGGGGCCGGGGGATGCGGTGCTCGGGGCGTGCGTCGGCGCGGGCGCGATCGCGATCGTCGGCTGGATCGGCGAGCTGGTGCTGAAGAAGGAAGCGATGGGCTTCGGCGACGTCACGCTCATGGCGATGGTCGGCGCGCATCTCGGTCCCCTCCGGTCGCTGCTCACGATCTTTCTCGGCGCGGCGATCGGTGCCGTCACCTTCTTGGGCGTGGTGCTCCCGATGAGCCGTTGGCGCAGCCGCCGGCTCGGTACGGAGACCGATCCGCCGCTCGTCCCCTTCGGCGTCTTCCT
>JAYUMO010000041.1:0-2952 GCA_043762555.1 Gemmatimonadaceae bacterium
CGCTCCGCGTCCGAGAGCTCCGCCATGCGGACGAAGGCGCCGCGCACCTTGAAGGAGCCGGTGACCTGCAGACACTCGAGCTTGAGCCAGACGGGCACGCCGAGCCGTTCGGAGAGCTTCGCCGAGGGCTCCACGGGCGTGCGGCGAACGCGCCCCTCGAGAAAGCGGGCGGCGTCGCGGATCCCCCCGCTCGTGAGCGATGAGGTCACCGTGTCACGGATTCATCGACCCCATCAACATCATGTGCGCCTTGGGCGTACCGGGATACATGATCCACGGCCCGCTCTTGCTCGGGAGCACCGAGAGACCCGTGCTCTCCGCCGTCGCGCCGGGCATGTAGAGCACGAGCAGCAACTGCGCGCCGGTGACCGCGCCCGTCGCGGCGTTCCAACTCGAGTCACTGCCGAAGAGCTGATACATGATCGCCTGCCTCGGCATCTTGATCTTGCCGCGCTTCACTTCGCGGAAGCGGACACTGTCCACGGAGTCGGCGCGCAGGCCTTGCACGCGCAGCGCGCGGCCGCGCGCCATGAACGGCTCCATACCGTTCTGATAGCACGCGACGTGAAAGGACCTCTGCACGGCGAAGAGCGCGAGGCAGGTCATCCCGTTCTTCCCAGCGCGGATCACCTCGGGCTGCTTCTGATCGGTGGCGCGGTAGCCCATCACCATCGCGCCGTCGCGGAGCTCCTGCGGGAGTGGGAGGACGGCGGCGGCGATCTGCTGCTCGATCGTGGGGAGCGCGGGGGCCGCGCTCGGTGCGGGGGCGGGGCTCTGGGCGGAGGCGGCGCTCGACGCGAGGAGCGCGAAGACGATCTTGAGCGTGAGGATCGGGCGGCCGGGAAGGCGGGGCATCTTGTCGCTCCTCTAATGGCGGAAGATCCGTTCGCCAGAGGATACGCGATCAGGCGGCCATCGCGCCAGTCGCCCGCTGCCGCGCCCTACCCTACGGCACGAAGCAGTAGACCTTCGACTCGGTGAGGATCTTCGCGTCCTGCGGCGCGACGTTGCCCACGCGCATCCCGCAGTGATAGACCCGGGTGTCCTGGGCCGAGAAGATGCTGGCGCTCCAGCCCCCGGCGTTCGCGACGCCCATCAAGACGGAGTTGCCGGGCGAGGGGGTAAAGCCGATCGTCACCTCGTTGGCGTAGGCGCCCTGGTCGATGAAGTACGCCTCCTCCGCCGACGCGAAATTATGGATGTCGGCGTTCAAGGTGGCGGCGTACGCCTTGTCCTTGGTATTGAAGAAGTTGGGCACCACGATGGCGACGAGGATGCCGATGATCACGACGACGATCAGCAGCTCGATCAGCGTGAAGCCGGCCCGGTGGGCGCGACGCATGCGTGGACCCTCGCGATAGGTGCTCTATCTTCGACGCACCATTCGCCCCGGAAGATACGCCACAGCGGGCCGAGCACTATCACGCGGCGTGCCGTTTTCATCACTCGGCTGCGCTAGGGCAGCCGTCACTTTCCCCCCACCCCCTTCCCTCGCACCGGGTCGCTACAAACTGATCCAGTACGTCGCCTTGATGAGGAAGGTGTTCATCGGGTGCACCGCGAAGAGATGATTCGCGTCAGTGCCCGGCGAGTAGCCGCTGTACTGCTGGTCGTAATTGTTGAAGTTGCGGCCGTGGGTCCACACCACGAAGAGTGTCGAGCCGGGGCGGTACTCCCAGCGGAGCACGGTGTTCACGTTCAGCTGTTGGTAGTCGAAGTTGAAGCAGGACACCGTGACCGTCGGGCACGCCGTGGTATCAGTCGGGTTGTCCGCCGGGATCGGCGTGTAGTCCACGAATTCGTCGCGATAGCTCGTCGCGCGCGGCAGGCTGTCCCTCCGCCAGTGCTCGTATCGTCCGGAGCTGACGAATGGCTGCGCGTAAAACTGGAGCGACAGGCGAGGAGTGAACGTCGCGTCGAAGCGGATGATCGCGCTCGCCGTGTTCTGGTGGCGGGTGGCGATGGTGACCACCGTGTCGGCGACGCCGGTCGTTGCGTCGGTGTGAATAAGGTTGGAGAGCCACTCCACGTAGTTCCAGTCCAACGCGTACTGCAGGCCGACCGAGAGCGCCAGGTTCGATGAGAAATGGAAGAGCACGGTCGGACTGAGACTCCAGCCGTGCGACAACCCGCCCGAACCGTCGTACGCCGAGAACCGGACGGATGGGATCGCGCCGAGACGAGGATCACCATCGAAGCCGAGCCATCCATCCGTGTAGGGGTGCACGAAGAGCGCCGGCCCGCCGCGCGCCTTTCGGTCATCGAAGCTCCCGAGGAGGCGGTTGAACGAAACGCCCCCGTGGAGCCACCAGCTGTTCTTGAGCTGGACATCACCGGAGAAGTACGCGTAGTTCGAATTCAGGTAGGTGCCCGAGATGCCCTGCGTGGTCCACCCGTTCGACTCACCGACATCCAGATACATCTGCCGGTAGAAGCTCTTGGCGTCCTGGAAATCGAGTGAGAACATCGTGCTCCACGACTGGACCCCCGCTTCCGCCAGATAACCGAGATCGTTGATCTCCACGCCGGGACTGACGCGCGAGAGGTTCGTATTGAAGTGGAAGACGCCGCCGCCGATCTTCCCGAAACTGAGCTTCTCCGCGTCGCCGGTGAGCGATGTACGCGTGGTGTCGTAGACAAGACCGCTCCCGGGCCGCTGGTAGTAGTGCGTGCTCGAAGCCTGCGTGATCGCCATCGCCGGCGCGGAGCCGGAGACCCGACTCCCCACCACGGACGCTTGGAGCTGGTACTTGCGGCCGGCGAACTGGTGACTGAAGTGGACCCCGGTGGCGTAGGCTTCCTGGCGAAGCGAGTCTCGCGTGATCTGATCCAGCTGCCGGTCGACCGCGGTGACCATGACGCCGAGCTGCGTCTGCCCGTCGCGGAATTCCTGCACGACCTGCGTGGCGAAGTAATTCGTGGCGGGCTCGGCGGTCGTGATGATACCAAGGC
>JAYUMO010000042.1:0-5420 GCA_043762555.1 Gemmatimonadaceae bacterium
CCACCCGCGGATCGCCGCGCAGCAGCTCGCCGGCGCGCTCGCGGAGTGCGCCGGTGCCTTTGCCGTGGATGATGCGCAGCTCCTTGAGATCGGCGCGCACGGCGGCATCCAACGCCGTAGTGAGCGCGTGCTCCATCTCATCCACGCGCAGGCCGCGCAGATCCACCTCCGGCGCCACCTGCTCGTCGGGGAGCGTCCCGTACTGCGGCACGCCGACCGCGGCGGCCGGCGCCGCGGCGCGTGCCGTACGACGCAGCGTGCGCGCGGGGACGCGGAGCTTCATCGCGCCCACGGCGACCACCGCTTCCTCGTCGCGGAGCGAGAGCACCGTGCCCACGCGGCCGGCAAGCGTTTCGACCGCCACCGCATCGCCCGGCGCGAGCGCGACCCCGGCGACGTCCGCGGACGCCGGCGCTTCTAGCGAGTCCGGCGACGTCGCGTCGCGCTCGAGGGCGTCGAGGGCGGCCGCCTGCGCGCCGGCCAGCTCTTCGATGCGCCGTCGCGCGGCCCGCGCCGCCTCCTCGTTCGCCCCCGCCTCGCGCAACTCGTGCACCACCTGTTCCACGTCGCGCCGCGCGGCGAGTAGCATCGCCCGCGACTCCTCGCGCGCGCGCCGCTCCAGCGTGCGCTCCGCCTCGCGCGCCGCGCGCTCGCGCGCCGTGACATCCGCGATCCGCGCCGCCGCCCGCTCGTGCCCGTCGGCGGCATCGCGCTCCCGCGCCTCCAGCTCGGCCGATCGGCGCTCGAGGTCCGCCAGCAAGGCTTCGAGGTCGCGCTCGCTCCCCGACAGGCGCGCCTCGGCGCGCCGCAGCACGTCGTCCGGCAGCGCGAGCCGCCGCGCGATGCCGAGCCCGTACGAGCGACCCGGCACACCCTTGAGCAACCGGTACGTCGGCTCCAGCCGCTGCTCGTCGAACTGCAGCGACGCGTTGACGACCCCCGCTCGTTCCGTCGCGAGCAGCTTGAGTGCCCCGAGGTGCGTGGTCGCGACCGTGAGCGTGCCGCGCTCGGTGAGCGTTTCGAGCACCGACGCGCCGAGGGCCGCGCCTTCCGCCGGATCGGTACCGGAGCCGAGCTCGTCGATCAGCGCGAGCGAGTTGGCCGTCGCGCCCGCGAGGATCTCCCCCAGGTTGCGCAGGTGCGCGCTGAAGGTGGAGAGGCTCGCGGCGATCGACTGTTCATCGCCGATGTCGGCGAAGCACTCGTCGAAGATCGGCACGCGGCTCTCTGCGCCGACGGTGGGCGGGATTCCGGCCTGCGCCATCGCCGAGAGGAGGCCGAGCGCTTTGAGGAGCACGGTCTTGCCGCCGGTGTTGGGACCCGAGAGAAGCAGCGTGCGTTCGCTCGCCTCCATCGCGAGATCGAAGGGCACCACCGCCCCCGCGCGCGCGGCGAGGAGCGGGTGGCGGCCGGCGCGGATCGCGAAGCCGTCGCGCGCCGGCGACAGCGTGGCCGGGACGCAAGCGAATTCATCGGCGAACCGAGCGCGCGCGTAGAGCGCATCGAGCGCCACCAGCGTCTCGAGCGACGCCGCCATCGCATCGCGCAACGGCCGCACGGCGTCGGTGAGCTCGGCGAGCACCCGGTCGATCTCGCGCCGCTCGTCCGCCTCCAGCTCGCGGATCCGGTTGCCCAGCTCCACCGCGGCCGGCGGCTCCACGAAGAGCGTACCGCGGGTGGCGGACTCGTCGTGCACGATCCCGCCCAGCGCGCCGCGTCCCTCGCGCCGCACCGGGATCACGTAACGGCCGTTGCGCACCGTGATCGACATGTCGGCCACGCGCAGCCGCGGCTCGAGCCGGGCGAGCATCTTCTCGAGCAGCTGCACGAGATCGGACCGCGCCGCCGCGCGCTCCCAGCGCAGCCGCCGCAGCGCGGGCGACGCGGCGTCCGTCACCTGGCAGTCGTCGCCGATCGCGAGCGCGATCGCGCTCTCCGGCGCCTTCGCGCTCACGAGCGTCGCCGCGAGCGGGGCGAGACCGTCGCCGGCCGGCCGTCGCTCCTCGGCGGCGCGCGGCCGCTTCGCCGGCGCGATGGCGTCGCGCGTGATGCGCGACGAGCGGAGCAGCGTCGCGAGCCCGCGCAGCTCCTCGGCGCTCAGCACGCTGCCCACCGCGCGCAGCCGCGCGAGCGCCGGCGCGGCGTCGGGGATCGGCTCGGGGCGCCAGCCGTCGTCGCCGGCGATCGCGGCGCGCGTCGCCGCGACGAGCTCGTGCTCGCGCTCGATGACCGTTGGATCGGTGGACGGCGCGAGCGCGAGCACGCGCGCGCCGCCGAGCGCCGAGCTCGCGCGCGCCGCGACGAGCTCCAACACCTGGGGGAACTCGAGCACCATGAGCGCGTGCCGGTTCACGAACACCCTCGCGCAAAAGGCCGGTGCCCGGACGGGAGCCATCGCGCTCGCGTCCGGGCACCGGGGTGGTTCGTCAGGATGCTCACGATCAGGGCTGGGGGCCCAGCTCCTCGCGCGCGATGCGATTGAGGACCGTACCGTCGGCGCGACCCTTGAAGAGCGGCATCACCTTTCCCATCACCGCGCCGATGTTCTTCGCGCCGGCTGCGACGGCGGCCTTCACCGCCGCGCGCAGCTCCTCCTCGCTCACCCCGGCCGGGAGATACTTCTCGAGATGCGTGATCTCGGCGCGCTCGCGCGCCGCCAGCTCATCCCGCGCGCCCTTCACGTACATCTCCACCGACTCGCGCCGGCGCTTGATCCCGCGGCGCAACACGTCGACCACGTCGTCGTCGGTGAGGTCGCGCATCAGCTCGATCCTCTTGTTCTTCACATCGGCCAGGATCGTCCCCAGCAGCAGCGTGGCCGGCTTGTCCTGCGCCTTGCGCGAGGCGTTCAGTTCCGCCTGCAGGCGCGCCATGAGGGCGGACACCTAGAAGCGCAGAAGCAGATAGTGGCTCATGACTTCCGGCAAGAGACAGATCCCCGGTTGTGACACGCGCGCGCCCATCGAATGGCGGGGTTGGAAAGTTAGCGCGCCGCCGCGAAAAACAGAAGTGTCGCGTGCGCAGGGATCACCCGGGCGGCCACTTCATGTCGCGACCGCCGAGTAGATGCAGGTGCAGATGGAACACCGTCTGCCCCGCCCCGGCGTTCGTGTTGATCACCGTGCGATAGCCGTGCGCGGCGACCCCCTCCCGGCGCGCGAGCTCGGCGGCGAAGAGCGCCAAGCGCCCCACCATCGCGGCGTCGGTCGCGGCATCCAACGTCGCCACGTGTACGCGCGGCACCACGAGCACGTGCACCGGCGCCTGCGGATTGATGTCGCGGAAGGCGACGCAGTGCTCGTCCTCGGCGACGATCGCTGCCGGGACCTCCCGGCGCACAATCCGGCAGAAGAGACAGTCGTCAGGCACGGACCTTCTCCCGTGTGGCGGTGAGCGCGGCGCGCGCGATGCCGAGCGCGGCGATGGCGGCCGTTTCGAAGCGAAGGGTGAGCGGCGCGAGCTTCACCGGCGCGAAGCCCGCGACGAGCATCTCGGCGCGCTCGGACGGCTCCAAGCCGCCCTCCGGCCCGAGCGCGATCGTGATCGGCGCCGAGAGGGAGAGCGAGGACGCCGGCTCCCCCTCCGCATCGAGCAGCCATCGCGCGCCGGCGGGGCTCGCCGCGAGCGCGCGCTCCACCGTCGCGTCGGGATAGAGCACCGGCAGCCACGCGCCGCCGCACTGCGTGAGCGCGGAGATCATGCGCGCGCGAACGCGCGTCTGGAAGCCCACGCCCTCGCCCCGCGGATTCACGTGGCGCGAGCGGCGCCACATCACCGGGCGCCAGCTGAACACGCCAAGCTCGGTTGCCTTCTCCGCGAGCCAGAGCATTCGGTCGCGGTCGGCGATCGGGAGCATGAGGTGCACCACCGGCAGCGGCTCCACCCGCTCCACCGTGTCCACCTCGACCGTCGTGCCGCCCTTGGCGACCTTGACGATCCGGCCGTGGCCCACCGAGCCGGCGCCGTCCACCAGCCGGATCCGGTCGCCGAGCGCCACCCGGAGCACGCGCGCGTGATGCGCCTCGCTCTCGCCGAGCGTGGTCACGCGCCCGGCGGCGATCGGCTCTCCGGCGAAGAGCGTCGCTACCGCGGGGCGATCACGCAGCTCCACCATTCCCCCTCCACGAGCTCGCGCTCCACCGTCCAGCGGTCGCCGGCGAGCGCGGCCGACACCAACTCGCGCTCCGTGCCGAGGATCCCGCTCAGGATCGCGCGGCCGCCGGGCGCGAGCGCACGACGCATCGCCGGCGACAGCTCGATGAGCACCGACGAGATGATGTTGGCCAGGATCACGTGTACCGGCGCGATGAGCGGCAGGAGCACGGCGGCGTCGCCGCGGATGAGCGTCACCTGCTCGCCCACGCCGTTGCGCGCCACGTTCTCGTCGGCGTTCCCCATCGCGCCGGGATCGAGCTCGATCGCGATCGCGCGTCGCGCGCCGAGCTTCGCCGCCGCGATCGCGAGCACCGCGCTCCCGGCCCCCAGGTCGGCCACCGTCTGCCCGGGGCGCACCACGTCCTGCATCAGCGTCACCACGCTGCGCGTCGTCTCGTGCTCCCCGGTGCCGAAGGCCATCGCGGGCTCGATCAGCACCGCGCACTCGGCGTCCGCGATCTCGGCGGCGAGCCAGGGCGGCGCGATCGCCACCCGCCCGAGGCGCTGCACGCTCACGCGCGTCTTCCACGTGGCCGCCCAGTCGGCGTCCGGGAGGAGCGTGCGCTCCATCGCGCCGCCGCCGGCCGCCCGCACCGCCGTCCCCAGCGCGGCGAAATCTGTGTCGCCGGTGAGATGGGTGACCAGCTCGCCATCCCCTTCCTGGACCGCGGCCGCGCCGGCGGCGACCAGCGCTTCGACGACGGCGGTACGCGCGGCGTCACTCGGGAGCGCGACGCGCACCGTGAACCAACTCACGCGTCGCCGCGCCAGGGCGCGCCGTCACGCACCGAGCGCCTCCTTGAGCCAGCCCCAGAGATCCTTGGGCCGCGACACGGGCGGTTTCGCCTCCACCGCGCGCAGCTGCTCGAGCGCCCGCTTCTGCTCGGCGCTCACCGTGGTCGGCGTCCAGAGCTGGACGCGTACGTGGAGGTCGCCGCTCCCGCTCGCGTTCACGCGGGGGAGTCCGCGCCCACCCACTGTGAACACGTGGCCGCTCGGTGTGCCGTTGGGGAGCCGCAGCGACAGCGAGCCGTTCACGTGCGGCACGTCGATGTCCGCGCCGAGCACGAGCTGCGGATAGGTGACGAGCACCTCCGTGAAGAGATCCGCGCCGTCGCGCTCGAACCGCGGGTCGTCCTCCACCTCGAACATCACGGCGATGTCACCGCGCGGACCGCCGAGGGCACCCACGTTGCCCATGCCGCGCAGCACGAGGTACTGTCCGCTCGCGACGCCGGCCGGGATCTGCACCGTGATCGCGCGGT
>JAYUMO010000043.1:0-10989 GCA_043762555.1 Gemmatimonadaceae bacterium
GCCGCGTCCCGGTCGAGCAGGTACAGCATCGCGGGCTGCTTGTGCGAATCGGACTCCGGCCAGAGCGTGCGGCAGAGCGGCAGCGTATCGATGCGCTTCACCGACGGCGCGCCGATCACCTGCCAATCGAAATCGATGCTATGGCCGACGAGGAACTCGACCCCGGCCGGCAGCCTGAACTCCGACGCCGGCGGACAGCCCACGAGATCCTCCGGCGTGATGTGATGCGTCGCCATCGCGCCGAACTCGATCGGCTTCCCCGGATCGTAGCGCCGGCAGAACGGCTCGCCGTCGGCCACCGGCGCGCGCACGTCCTGTACGCGCTGCCAGGCGGCTTCGACGAGGCCGGGTGCGACGGTGCCCGTCGTCTCCGTGTCGAGGATGATGACGCTCATGATCGCCCGTCCCCCGCGCGCGCGTCCCGCACGATCGCTACGCGACCGGGCGGATCTCGCCCACCGTCGCGCCGCGCGTATTGACGATCGGCGTGTGCAGGAACGCGGCCAGCCGCGGCGGCAGCTCCGCGGGCAGCACATCGAGATACTGCAGCAGGCGGATCACCGCCGGATGCTGCGCGCGAAACGCGCCGTCCTCCACCTTCACCACCGCCGCGAGCGAGCGATCGGGCACCGCCACCGCGTGCACCCCCTCGGCGCCGATCTTCGCGATCGCGCGGCCGTGGGTCTCCTCACTCAGCACCGTGTCGAAGCGGTCGGTGCCGCCCACGAGGAAGGGATGCTTGCGCATCGCGCCGAGCACCCGCGCGGGCACCGCCTCCCCGCGATGCGAGGCGGCCGCGAGGCGCGCGAGGGCGAAGGCAAAAGCCTGCAGCGGGAGACCGAAGGCGACCACGCCGCATCCGTCGGTCATCAACCGCAAGCTGGACGCCGGCAGCTTCGTCCACTGGGCGATGCACTCGAGCACGTGCTGCTGCACGGGATGCACGCACGCCTCGTAGCCGCGCGTCGGCCAGCCCTTTGCCTTGGCGAAGGCCAGCATGGCGGCGTGCTTGCCCGAACAATTGTTGTGCAGCCGCGTGGCGGACTCGCCGCTCTCCTTGAGCGCCTTCTGGCCGCGGCGCGTGAGCGGATCGTGCGGGCCGCACGCGAGGTCGCCCTCTTCGAGGCCGAGCGCGGAGAGCATGCGGTGTACGATCGCGACATGCTCCGGCTCCCCTCCATGGCTCGCGCAGGCGAGGGCGAGCATCTCGTCGCTCCAGCCGAGCTCGTCGAACGTGCCGCTCTCGAGGAAGGGGATCACCTGGAAGGGCTTGGCGCAGGAACGCAGAACGGTGGGGACGGCCGGATCGCCCGCCGACGCACACAGCGTGCCGCTCTCGTCGATCACGGCGGCGTGCACGCGATGCCGCGATTCGATCATCGCGCCGCGCGTGGCGACGATATCCAGCTCAAGCCGCATCGGTGACCGCCGGCGGCGCGTTTTTTTTGGTCTTCTTGCTGTTTTTGCCCATGCTCGTGGTATTCGAGATTGTGGTCAGGATCCCGCCCAGCAGCAGCGCACCGCCGGCAAGGGTGAGGAGCGGCGGGATCTCCCGGATCCCGGGGAGCGCCGCGGCGAGGAGCGTTGCCCCCACCGGCTCGCCAAGCGTGGTGAGATTGACGACGTACGCCGGAAGATAACGCAGGGCCCAGTTCATCCCGGTATGCCCGAGCAGCATCGGCCCGAGCGCCAACGCCGCGAAGATCGCGACCTCACGCGGCGGCTGGTGGGCGAGCGGCGTGCGCGCGAGCGCGGCGAAGCCCAGCAGGACGATGAAGCAGGCACCGTACACGAGCGCCACGTACGGCCAGAGGTCGAGCGTGCGTCGCAGGCGGCGCCCGGCCAGATAGTAGAGCGCCGCGGTCACCCCGCCCGAGAGCGCGAGGAGATCGCCGAGGAGCGCGTGCGGCGGGGCGCCGGCGGCCGAGGGCCCGCCGATCGGATTCGCATCGGAGAAGCCGACCACCATCGCCCCCGCCACCGCGATCGCGATACCCAACCATTGGCCGCGCGACGGCCGCTCGTGCAGCCAGAGCACGCTCGCGCCGGCGACGATCACCGGTTGCACGTTCACGAGCACGACGCTCGCCGCGACGGTGGTCATCCCGATCGACGCGTTCCACGCCCAGAAATGGAGGGCGAGCATTACGCCGGCACCGAGCGCGATCGCGAGGTCGCGGCGCGCGAGGCGACGCCACTGGCGCCAGCTCCCGGTGACCACGACGATCGCGCCGATGACCACCATGGAGAGCCCCAACCGCCAGACCGCGATCGCCAAGGGGTCGGCGTGGGAGAGCCGCACGAGCGGGGCGGCGAAGGAGATCCCCAGGAGCGAGAGGGTGAGAACGACGATCGGCGAGGCGCTCACGGGGGGCGTGGTCGGGATGCCTCGAAAGCTATAGAGGCCGCTCGCGGGTGGCAGGGGTCGGCGCGGCGCGTCACTGGTCGGGGGTGGGCGACGGCCATAGCTTTCCCTCGCGAGGCCGACCTCTCTCTCCCGGAAGCGACTCGACACGCTGCTGCGCGCGGCGCGGGGGAAGCGCATCGCGATCGCCGGCGACGCAATGCTCGACGTGTACCTCAAGGGGGAGGTCGAGCGGATCTCGCCGGAGGCGCCGGTGCCCGTGGTGCGGGTGCGCGAGCGGAAGCTCGCCCTCGGCGGCGCCGCGAATGTGGCGCAGAACGCCGCGGCGCTCGGCACGCGCGCCGAGCTGGTGGCGGTGGTGGGGCGCGACGCGAACGCCGAGACGCTGCGCGCGATGCTCCGCGCGCTGGGCGGCGAGGCGCGCGCGCTGGTGGAGGTCGCGCGCCCCACGACGACCAAGACACGCGTGCTCGCGCGGATGCAGCAGGTGGTGCGCTTCGACGAGGAGGATGACGGCGACCTCGCCGCCGCCGAGGTGGCGCGCGTGCTCGAGGCGCTCACGCGCGCCGTGGCGGATGCCGACGCGCTGGTGCTGGAGGACTACAACAAGGGCGTGCTCGTGCCCGCCGTGATCCGGGCGGCGATCGATGCGGCGAACGCGCGGCGCATCCCGGTGGTGGTCGACCCCAAGTTCCGGAATTTCTTCGCGTACCAGGGCGCGACGGTATTCAAGCCGAACCGGCGCGAGCTCGAATCGGCGCTCGGCGCCACGATGGATGTGGATCACCCCGAGACGCTGCCGGCGATGGTCGCGCGGCTCGGCGTGGAGCATGTGTTGCTCACGCTGGGGGAGCGCGGCATGGTGCTGGTGAGCGGGAGCGGCGCCACGTTGCGGGTGCCGACCACCGCGCGCGAGGTGTACGACGTGGTGGGGGCGGGCGACACGGTGACGGCGTATCTCGCGGCGATGCTCGCCGCCGGGGCGACGGTGGAGGAAGCGGCCACGATCGCGAATTTCGCCGCGGGGGTGGAGGTCGGGAAGCTGGGCGCCGCGACGGTGAGCGCGGACGAGGTGCTCGAGGCGTACGATGCGTACGCGGCGCGCGCGCCGAAGGGGGGCGGCGCGTGAGCTCCGCCTTCAGCGTGTGGGTGGCACTGATCGTGATCGGGGCGCTCGCAGCCAGCGCGTTGAGCTGGCGCGTGCACCAGGCACGGGTACGTCGGAATCGCGACGGCCGGTGCGCGCGCTGCGGTTCGCCGCTGGAGGACGGGGGCGTGCGGCGCGGCGGCGTGATGCTCTGCGCCCGGTGCGCCGGCCGTCCGCGCCCGGGGATGACGGTCGCCGTGCGCGCGATCGTTCTGCTGGTGGTCCTCGGCAGCGTGGCGACGGCCTGGGCGATGCGCGGGATGTGGGTGGTGAACCGGCGCGGCGCGTGGTTCGTGTTCGCGCTCTGGCTGTTCTACGCCGGCGCGCTCATCTTCTTCGCGTTCCGCTACGCGCGCGACGCACGGAATGCGGAGCGGCGGCGCGAGAGCGCCGAGCGCTCGGCGCAGGCGGCCCACGAGGCGCGCGCGGCGCGCGCCGAGCACGAGGCAAACCTGGAGCGCCACGGGCGCGAGCGCTGACACCGGCGGCGCGCGGCGCGCGTAGGGGGAACGACCGCCGAGACCTCGGGAGGGGAAAATGCTGGATGCACGGGCGATCGTGTGGATCACGTCGATGGTGTTCGTGTGCATGGCGGTCACCGTCATCTCGGTCGCGAAGTATTGGTTCGCGCGGCCGCGCGGCGCGGACAACAAGCAGCTCACCGAGATCGCGGCGCGGCTCGCGAGCCTGGAACGGGCGGTGGATGCGATCGCGGTCGAGACGGAGCGGATCAGCGAGGGGCAGCGCTTCACCACGAAGCTGCTCGCCGAACGCGCCCCGGAGCGGAGCATGAACGCATGAGCGGACCGGACGCGGGCGCCTTCATCGTGCTCGTCGTCTTCGGCAGCGCGGTGGTGCTCACGTGGGTGAACGTGCACTACCGGAGCCTGAAGAACGTGAAGCCCGCCGACCTCGCGTCGATCGAGAGCCGGCTCGCGCGCATCGAGCAGGCGGTGGACGCGATCGCGGTGGAGACGGAGCGGATCTCCGAGGGGCAGCGGTTCACCACGAAGGTGCTGAGTGAGCGGGCTCCGACCCAGAACGCCTAATGGATCCCAGCGACGTCGCGCCAATGGTCATCTCGATCATTTTCACGCTCGCGGTCACGACCATCATCCTCGTGTGGATGCAGAAGCGAGTGCGCCCCAAGGTGGAGATTTCCGAGCTCCGCGCGATCGCCGAGCGCCTCGAGCGGATGGAGCAGGCGATCGACGCGATGGCCGTCGAGACCGAGCGGATCTCGGAGGGGCAGCGCTTCACCACCAAGCTCCTGAGCGAGCGGTCGAACGCCCCGGTACCGCGCGCGTAGCCGGGAACGCTGGCCCACGACGCGGCAATCGCATAATTTGAGCGCGCGGGCCCTTAGCTCAGCTGGTTAGAGCAGCGGACTCATAATCCGACGCGCGCAGGTTCGAATCCTGCAGGGCCCATCGTCCGGTACTCCCCCGTGCCAGCGCTCGCGCGACCGGCCCCGCGCGCGCCGCGCGAGCCGGTGGTCGCCAGCACGCCCACGCGCCGTATATTCCCCCGACCATGACGGCGCCCTGGCTCCAAGGCATTCGGGATCGCGCGAGCGCGATCGACCGGCTCAATCTCGGCGTCCTCACGATCGTGATGGCGATCGCCGCGGCGGCGCTCCCGCGATTGCCGCACCCGCTCCAGGCGGCGCTCGCCTACGCGGCGCTGCTGGTGGCGCTCTATCTCGTGGGGCGGCTGCGGGCCGCGAACACGGCTCCGCGATGGAAGGCGATCGCGCTCTTCGTGTACGCGGCGCTCTTCATGTTCGCGGTCTACGAATCGTTCGCGCTCGTGATGCCGTACTTCAGGGCCGCGCGCTACGACGAGGCCCTCACCCGCATCGATCACGCGATGCTCGGCGTGCACCCCACCGTTTGGCTGGAGCGGTTCACCACCCCTTGGCTCACCGACCTCCTGTACGGCCTCTATTTCTTCTACTTCCCGATGCCGCTCTTCGTGCTCGTGCCGATGTTCGTGCGCGGGCGTTTCGACGACCTCGAGCGCTGGATCTTCGCCTTCCTCTGCGGCTACTACGGCGCGTATCTCATCTGCTTCTTGCTCCCCGCCGAAGGGCCGCGCTTCCACCCGCCGCCCGGGCAGTCGCTGCCGCTCGTGGGCGTCTTCCTCGCGGCCCCGATCCGTGACTTCATCAACACGCTGGAACCGAACAAGCTCGATGCCTTCCCCAGCCTGCACGCGGGCATCCTCACGATGACGATGCTGCTCGCCTGGCACGAGGCCCGGCGCACCTTCTGGATCTTCGTTCCGCCCGCGGCGGGGATCACGCTGTCGCTGGTGTACCTCCGCTACCACTACGCGATCGACGTCATCGCCGGGGTGATCTGGGCGTTCATCGCGTTCACCTTCGCGCGCGCCATCCAGCCGAGGCTGCGCGCCCGATCGGCGGCGCATTTCGGCGCCCTCCCTGCCCCCGGCACCGGAGTTCGATGACCGCGTGGAACCGCCCGATGGGCTGGGGCGACCGGAGGACGACCGCGTACGTCGCCCTCATCGCGACCCCGATCCTCCTCACGATCTGGCGCTACCGTGGGTCGGCCAGCAACGGCTTCCCATCACTCTTCGTCCTTGTCGCCGAGAGCCAGGGCGGGTACGACCTCGTCGCCTACTTCTGGCAGTTCGGCTCCTTCTTCCTGCTCTGCTTCGCCGTCCCGTATCTGCTGCTCCGCGGGCGACCGCCGCGCCCATCGGCCGAGCTGGGGCTCGCCCTCCCCCGCTCCCCGCGCGCGATCGCGCTCACCCTGCTCGCGGTGCCACTCCTCGTGGCGCCCGCCGCCTGGATCGGCGCGCAGATGCCCGATGTCCGCGCCGCGTATCCGATGCTCCAGGCGCTGCACACGCGCCCCGACCTCGTGCTCCCCTACGAAGCCGCGTACGTGCTCCTCTACTACGTGGCGTGGGAGTTCTTCTTCCACGGCTATCTGCTCTTCACGCTCAAGTCCGAATACGGCGCCGTGACCGCCGTACTCATCCAAACGCTGGCCTCGTGCCTCGTGCACATCGGCAAGCCGGAGGCCGAGATCCTCGGATCGATCCCGGTCGGGATCCTCTTCGGCGTCATCGCGCTCCGCACGCGGTCGATCTGGCCCACCTTCCTGCTGCACGCGTCGCTGGGCGTGATGACCGATCTCTTCGTGCTCCGGGGCTAGGCGATGGCCGCCCCGCTGGTCCTCGTCACCGGCGCGAACGGCTTCATCGGCAGCAATCTCTGCGAGCGATTCCTCCGCGAGGGCTACCGCGTGCGCGGGCTCGTGCGCGGCACCGCCGATCTTGCCTTCCTCACCGGGCTCGACATCGAGCTCGTGCGGGGCGACATCACCGACCCCGCATCGCTCGCGCGCGCCACCGAAGGAGTGGAGGTCGTCGTGCACGTGGCGGGGCTCGCCGCCGACTGGGGCCCCTACGCGCGCTTCCATGCGGTGAACGTCGAAGGCACGAAGCACGTCGCGGAGTCGGCCGCGCGCTCGGGCGCCCGGCGCTTCGTGCACCTCTCCTCGACGGCGATCCATGGATTTCGGGGGTTCCGCAACGCAAGCGAGGACGCGCCGCGCCCGCCGAGCCCCTTCCCCTACGTGGAGACGAAGCGGATCGCGGAGGAGTGGCTCTTCGAATTCGCTAAGTCAACACCGATGACGGTGACCGCGCTCCGCCCCGGGAATGTCTTCGGCCCGAAGGATCACACCTTCATCGAGAAGTACGCAGACGCGCTCGTGGCGGGCAACGCGGCCTACGTCGGCGGCGGTCGCCGATGGACCTGCCCGACCTACATCGAGAATCTGACCGACGCCATCGCGAGAGCGTGCGTCGAGCCGGCGGCGAACGGGCAAGCATTCCTCGTCACCGATGGACTCGTCATCGACTGGAAGGCATTCACCGAAGCGCTCGCAAATGCCATCGGCGCACCGCCTCCACGCCTGTCGGTCCCTTATTGGCTGGCGTATCCGATCGCCGGCGCGATGGAGGGCGTCTACCGCGCGCTCCGCTCCGCAACGCCGCCGCTGCTCACGTGCTACCGGATCGCGAACGGGGGACGCGACTATCACTTCTCGATCGAGAAGGCGCGGCGCGTACTCGGATGGAATCCGGCCGTCCCCTTCGACGAATCCATTCGCCGGACCGCCGAATGGTATCTCGGCCGCGCGGTCGCCGGAACGGCTCGCTAGCCCCGCACGTCGCCGACGGCTCAGCTCCAGTCGTACAGCCGATAGGTCTTCGCGATCTTGGCGCCCATCAGCTCCGCCGAGCGCCGCATGGGCAGATTGTTCTCGAGGATCCACGACATCTCGCAAGGACCCTGAAATCCAAGCGCTCTCGCCTTGCGGATGAGCTCGGCGTAGAACGCCGGCGCGACTCCGGTCGTCCGGAACTCCTCGACCACGCCGAGCGCGATCGTCCGGACGCTCGGGATGAACCGCTGATGGTAGAGGATCTTGAAGAGCCCCGTCGGGAGGAGGCGACCGCGGGCGGGCTTGAGCGCGTAATTCACGTCCGGGAGGGCGAGCGCGAAGCCCACCATGCGATCCCCCACTTCGCCGATGAGCACCATCTCGGGCTTCAGGATCATCTTCATTTCCTTCCCCATGAGGAAGAACTCCTCGCGGGTCATCGGCACGAAGCCCCAGTTCTTGCTCCACGCGGCGTTGTACACGTCCCACACGCGCCCCACTTCGGCGGTGTAGTCCTTCATGTTGATCGGCCGGATCTTCACGCCGCTCCGCGCGAGGGCGCGGTCCGCCACCTTGGCGATGCGGTCGAGCGCGGCGGATTCCGCGTTGACCACCTGATACGCGTACAGATCCATCGCCTTCCTCAGGCCCACCGACTCCAGCAGCGCCGGATAGTACGGCCGGTTGTAGGTCATCATCACCATCGGGCTGCTGTCGAAGCCATCCACGAGCAATCCGCACTCGTAATTCGTGGACGGGTTCACCGGCCCGCGCAGGAACTTCGCGCCGCGCGCGAACACCCACTCGCGTGCCGTCTTGAGCAGCGCCTTGGCGACCTCCTTGTCGTCCACCGACTCGTAGAAGCCGAAGAAGCCGGCACTCTCCTCGTGGAACTTGTTGTGATTCCGGTCGAAGATGGCGGCGATCCGTCCGACCACCTTGCCCTCGCGCCGCGCCAGGAAGAGCTCGGCGTCCGCGTTCACGTAGAAGGGGTGCTTCTTCCGATCGAGCAGCTCCTTGACCGCGATGCGCAGCGGCGGCACCCAGAGCGGATCGTCCCGGTAGATCGAGAAGGGCAGCTCGACGAACTCGTTCAGCGCGCGCTTGCCGTTGACGGCAACGATCTCAATGGTCCCCACGCGGATCCCCCTGGGCGGATAGTCGGCGGTAGAGCGCCGGCGCCGTGACGATCAGCGCCGCGGCCACGAGCACTCCGGCCCCGACGTCGACCGTGTAGTGGTAGCGAAGATAAACCGTGGCGAGCATGATGCAAATCGTGTACGCCGAGTACGCGGCGAAGAGCCGCGTGGAGAGCGACCGGCTGCTCCACCAGGCGAGGAGGGTGAGCTCGGTGTGGCCGCTCGGGAAACAATCGTAGTGGGCGGACTCGAGACGGTCGAGCGTGGCCTGCATGGCGTCGAACAGCCAGCGACCGCGCAGCGGTGCATGCTGCAGCTCCGCCAGGATGAACCGCGGCCCGCGCGCCGGCACCATCAGATATCCCGCGTAGGATACCAGGAATCCGAGCGTGATGAGGAACGTGCAATACCGGAAATCCGCGTAGCGGCGCTTCCTCCAGAGGAGAAATGGGACGAGCAGTACCACCGGCACGAAGAGCGTGTAGACGACCTGCAGCGCCTCGGTGAGCAGCGGCGTCTGCAGACGCTCGAGCCACACGGTTGGATGCGCGTGCCAGATCGCGAAGTCGAGCTCGGCGAGCCAGCGGTCAGCCGTCGTCTGCCGGACCGCGGGGATCACGATCGCCATCTCTCGGTAACAGAGTGTCACGTAGGGGAGAGGGTACCAATCGCGGAAGAGCCGAACGGCTCGACCCTCCCGGCGCGCCGCGAAGAGGACGAGCGCGGCGCCGGCCAGGTGGAGGAGGAGCAGAACCGCTGCGTCCGGGATCTGGCGCGCGTAGAGGGCGACGAGCGCACCGGTGAGGGCCAGGTAGGCGAGGATCACCTTGTCCACCGCCCAGAGACGATCATCCGGTCGCGTGTTCAGTAGTGCAGCCACCCCGCCTCCCGGTACCAGGCCAGTGCCTGCGCGATCCCCTGCTCGAATGATGTCGAGGCCTGGAAGCCGATCTCCCGCGCGGCGCGGCGTGTGTCACAGGTCCAGTAGCGGCACATCGCCTCCGTCACCTTCTCGCGCGACACGATCCCCGGCGTGCGCGTAACGCGCGACCACCACTCGGCGCAATACCCCACGCCGTACGCCGCGAACACGGGCACGCGGAGCACACGCGGCTTGCGGCCCATGATGCGAGCGGGGACGGAACCGAGCTCACGCCACGTGACCGGCGTCGGGTGCGCCAGAAAATATTCCCGGCCCGGCGCGCTGGGCGATCGCGCGGCCGCGATCAGCCCCTCCGCGAGATCGGCCACGTAGATCGCGCTGAACCATCGCTCGCCGCCCGTGATCTCCAACACGATGCCCCGCTGGACGGACCGAAGCATTTGGAAGACGCCCGTGTCGCGTGGCCCATACACGACCGGTGGCCGCACGATCACCGCGTCCGGTAACAGTGCCCGCACCACGCGTTCGCCGGCCAGCTTCGATCGCCCGTAGTGGGTGAGCGGGTGCGGCTCCGCCTCTTCCGTGACCGGCGTCCCATCGAGACTGGGGCCGATCGCGGCGAGCGTGCTGACGTGGACGAAGCGGATCGACCGCCCGGCGGCGGCCCGCGCAAGATTCTCGGTGCCGCGGACGTTGCCGACCTCAAACTCGGCGACCGTGAGCGCCTTGGTGAGGCCGGCGAGGTGGATCACGGTGTCCACGCCGCGTAGCGCGTCGGCCAATCCGGCGCCGCTGACGATGTCTCCCGGGACGACTTCCAGCCGCGGACCGCTCGGTACGCTCCGGCGGTGCCGGAGACATCGCACAGAAACGCCCTCCGCGCTCAGTTTCCCGATCAGCTGGCTGCCGATGAAGCCGCTCCCGCCGGTGACGAGGATCATGGCGGCCGTAACCTAGCGGTCGTAAACCCTCCCCGACACCCGGCGGCGCGCCGCCGCTCGCGAGCAGCGCGAAACCCGTAAGACTTCCCCCCCGCACCGACGCGCAGTAGTCTTACGCCCCACGATGCCCCTCAAAACCACCCCATTCCACGCCCGCACTGCCCCGCTCTGCGTCAGCCAAGCCTGGCGGCGCTGGGCCGGCCACATGGTCGCCAGCTCGTACGAGCTGGTGCACGACCGCGAATATCACGCCATCCGATCGTCGGCCGCGCTGCTCGACGTCTCGCCGCTCTACAAGTACCTGGTGAGCGG
>JAYUMO010000044.1:0-3164 GCA_043762555.1 Gemmatimonadaceae bacterium
CATACGCGATGCGGATCAACGTGCCCTCACTCCACGCGCGGCCGAAGAAGCTGATCCCGGTGGGGAGTCCGAAGGTGTAACCGCATGGAACGGTGATGCTGGGATAGCCCGCGACGGCCGCGGGAGTGGAGCTGCCGCCGCTGCCGCAGTCGCCGTTCACGAGATCAATTGGGGGCGGCGGCCCGTTCGTGGGCGCGACGAGCGCATCGAGCTGGTACTTGTCCATCGTCGCGTCGATGCCGTCGGTGCGGGAGAGGCGACGACACTTCGCGAGCGCTTCGAGGTAGGCGCTGTCGGTGAGTGGGCCCTTCGCTTGCGCCTTCACGAACAATTCCTGAGCGAAGAAGGGCATCTCGGTGGCGCGGTTCGCGTCGTTGAACGCCATGAGATCGGCCAGGGTGCGTATTGAAGCCGACGTACTCGGCGCGAGGTCGGCGAGGTAGGCGTTCAGGTCGGCCTTGAATTCGTACAACAGGACCTCGAACTCGGGGTCATCCATCTCCTTGGCGGTCGCGATCGGGGCGGGATCGACGATCGTCGCGCCGGCGGCGCGCATGATCTCGATCGCGTCGTTCACCAGTTGGTCGGCGTGCGGGCTGTAGCCGAAGTAGTGCTCGCGCGGCACGCCGATGCGCGCGCCGGCGAGTCCTCTCGTTTTTTGATCGAGGAACTTCGTATAATCCGTGAGCGCGTGGCCGCGGCTCGCCGCGGTGGCGGGGTCGCGCGGGTCCTCGCCGGTGAGGGCGCCGAGGAGGATCGCGGCGTCGGTCACGGTGCGCGTCATCGGACCGGCGGTGTCCTGGCTGTGCGCGATGGGGATGATGCCGGCGCGGCTCACGAGGCCGACGGTGGGTTTAATGCCCACGAGCGAGCAGCGCGACGCGGGATCGACGATCGACCCGTCGGTCTCGGTGCCCACGGCCACGGCGCACAGGTTGGCGGCGATCGCGGCGCCGGAACCGGAGCTCGAGCCCGACGTGGTGCGGTCGAGCGCGTACGGGTTGCGACACTGGCCGCCGCGCGCGCTCCAACCGCTCGTCGAATGGGACGAGCGGAAGTTCGCCCACTCGCTGAGATTCGTCTTGCCGAGGATCACGGCCCCCGCCAGACGCAGCCGCGCGGCGACGAAGGAGTCGCGCCCCACTCTCGCCCCGACCAGCGCGAGGGAACCCGCGGTGGTCTGCATTTTGTCCAGCGTCGCGATGTTGTCCTTGATCAGGACCGGGATGCCGTGCAGGGGGCCGCGCACCGTCCCCGGTCGCCGCTCGGCGTCCATCGCGTCGGCGATGGTGAGGGCGTCGGGGTTGATCTCGAGGACGGCGTGCAGTTGCCCATTCAACGCCGTGATCCGGGCGAGGTACTGCTCGGTGATGGAGCGGGAGGTCAGTGCGCCCCGGGTCATTCCGTCTTGAAGGTGGGTGACGGTGAGCTCCTCAAGAGCGAACTGCGGGTCTCGGCACTCGGCACTCGGCACTCGGCAGATAGTAGGGGCGTGGGGGACGGCCAGAGCCGCAGCCCCTAAGGCGGCGCCGGCTACGAATTCCCGGCGTGACATGTCGTCCCCAGCGAAACTGCCGAGCGCCGAGTGCCGAGTGCCGAGACCCGCCTTTCTCACTTCCCACCCTGTGCGAAGATGATATCCACCGGAACCTTCAACGCGGCCAACCGCGCCAGATCCCCCGCGGTCACCGGCCCCACTTTCCCGTAAACATCATTGAACGCCCCCACGCCGGCATAGTCGCCGTCGCCCTGATAGGTGAGGATCTTCTCCGCCAGCGCATTCATCCCCGCGCGGAATTTCCGGAAGTCCACGCGATACTTGCCGCTGGCGGGATCGCGCTTGAACGCCCCCTGCTGCTGCAGGAAATTGAAGGCCGCGATATTCGCGCGACCGTGGGCGTCGGCGGCGCTGAAGCGCATCGAGCGGAAGAGGCTGGCGAGGAAGGTCACGTAGTTGCTGCGGATGTTCTCCTTCCCGAGGTCGCCACGCGCGTTGAGGGTTTGCACCATGTAGAGGCCGAGGATGTCGGCCTTGCCCTCCTCGAGGGCGCCGGCGCGCTCCTTGAGGGCGGCGCGCACGGTACGCTTCCCCTTGGCGGCGATCGTGAGCTTGATGCCGAGGCCGTGCGCCACCTCGTGGAACATCGTGTTCTCGAAGAAGGCGTCGAAATTGATGAGCGGCAGCTGATCGTCGGCGATCAGCGCCTTCGCGATCGGCGTGAGGATGACGTCGAACTTGGCGCGCATCGTGTTCTTGAGCTGCAGGCGGCGCGCGCCGGCCTTGAGCTGCACCGCCTCGTCGTTGGGCAGGTTGATGGCGATCGTCTTCGCGCCGCTGTTCGCCTCGCCGGCGTAGAGGAGCACGTCGTACGCGTTGAGGTCCGACGCGGTGCCCGGCCGCTCCTTCTTGTACGCGAGGGGAACCGGCAGTCCGCGCTGCAGCGAGGGGAGCATCGCGCTGTAGCGCTCCAGTCGCTTGCTCCACGCCTTGTCCTTGACGAGCACGATACCCTCGTGCGACGCCTTGTAGCCGAAGAGCTCGTCCTCGTACGTCTCCACCGGACCGATCACGATGTCGAGCGTGTTGTGCTTCATCGCCATCCAGGCGAAATCGCTCGGCTGGTAGTCGTCGTTGCCCAGCGCGGCGGCGCGCATCGTGAGGTAGCGCTTGAGCCCGGGATCTTCCGCGAGTTTGGCCGCTTCGCGCAGCTTCGCGGCGGCGGCGGCGTGCTCGGCGCTGAAGAACGTGGCGTACGGAGTGGCGACGAGCCGCCCGCCGGCATCGCGCCGCACCATGGTGTACTGGCCGCGCAGCGAACGCCCGAGCGCCTTCGACTTGGCCGCCGCGGAATCGAATTCCCCCGTCGTCATGCCGCGCGGATAGAAATTCGCCCCCGCGGGCTTCTTCCCGATCTCGCCGACGAAGGGCGCGTTGTTCCCCAGCCGGTCCCACGGCCCGTAGTTGATGTCCACGAGCCGGCGCTCATCGGCGCCCCGAATGCCGCGCATGAGCGAGTCGCGGTCCCCGTACGCCTCGCGCCAGAAGGCCGCGTCCATGGTGCGCGCCGCGTCCATGAGGAGCGGGAGCATCCGCCGCTCCTTCGGCGTGAGCACGGAGGTGTCGGTGGTCAGCGTGACGGTCGCGTACTGCTCGAGCAGCTGCG
>JAYUMO010000045.1:0-14138 GCA_043762555.1 Gemmatimonadaceae bacterium
CGTGCGGTGATCGTGGAGGCAATGGCGAGCAGCTCGTCGTATCCCTCATCGTCGCCCGTCTCGCCCCGGAGCTCGGCGCAGCCTCCCGAAGGTAGCGGGATGCGAACCAGCATGACACGCACGCGGTGCGTTCCTGCGACTCCGCCGCTCGCTCGTGCTCGTTCGACGATCGCGCGACGCCCGTCGAGCGCCAAGGTATCCGCGCGAAAACCGTCGATCGACACGACGTCGAAGCAGCGGGCGCCCTCAGGGCACTGGGGCGCGGCGAGCGAGTGTGACCTGTCTACGCGCGCGATGCAGAGTGCCCGGAAGCCCGGCAAATGCCATTGCTCTTCATGCAGCGTCCAGCACCCAACCTCGTTGCGGTCTGCGTAGCTCGCCGGCAAGCGCAATGCGAGAGCGGAATCGGGCGTGACGTGGGCCACCCACCTCGAGCGCGGCGGGAGCGAATCGATGACCGGTACGAATTGGATGCCCGGCGGGAATCGAAGGGCGCAGAAATATCCCGTCGCACTGTACGATACCGGACCCGGCACGGGTCTCCCACGTGCCACGGAAGCCGTCCAGGACGCGCTCGCGGATCTGCGCGCGTGTGTAGCCGCCGTCCAGCGTCACGATGACCCGCCGATTCCGCTGGGCGCCGAGTTCGAATGCGAGATAATTCTCGCCCACGGCATCCGGGCGAGGCTTGGTGTGCTCGCGGATCACGACGCCGGGGCGCGAGGTGCTGCGGCTGTCGACGACGCCATTCGTGTAGACACCCACCGAATCCAGTGCGATCTCGGCGAATCCGAAGTATAGCTCCGAGAAGTGTGGGTTCGCCTCCCCGCGCCCGTCGCGAAGGACGCGGCTCGCCGAGTCCCGCGGCATGAGCAATAGCATTCCCACGGCCGTCCGCCGCGCGAGGTCTCCCGAGGTCGCCGAAAAGGTCAGCAGGTACCGGCCCGCGAGCGCCGATCCGCTGACGAAGCGGGCGCTCGTGTCGGGCGGCGAGCACGTCCATCGAGATTGCGCCGGGACTTGGCACGCGATCACGGCGATTGCGGAAAGCGCGAGCAAGGACTTGATCATGAAGAGTGGACGCTCGCGCCCCACCGACTTGCACACATTCGCCGCACGCGGAACGAGCGGCGCGATGACACTTCGCCCCGCTCGCACCAAGTGCGGCGACCTAGTCCTTGTACGGATCGAACTCGTTCGCCCCGGCCATCACGACGATGAGCGGCCGGAGCGTGTGCAACAGCTCGATCGTCGCGCCCTGCGCCGCCAGCACGTCGGGCAACCGGCGGTAGACGTGCGGGCTCTCATCCAGCCCGCCGCCGCGCAGTGCCACGCCCTTCTCGGCCACCCACGAGTTCATCATCTCGGGCGTGACCTTCCCTTCGCGGATCACCTCGCCCGTCTTCCGGTTCCGCTTCCCGGCCGCCATGGTGCGGCTCATCACGCGGCCGGCACCGTGCACGGTGGAGAAGAGCGCCTGACGCTGCAGGTCGGTCACGGCAGGATCGTTCGACACGGCGCCGCGCACGATCACCGCATCGTCGCCCATCGAGCCGCCGATGAATCCGGTCTGCCCCGGGAACGCCGGCGTCGCCCCCTTCCGGATCACCACCAGCTCCTCGCCGTCGTGCCGCTCCTTCCACGCGAAGTTGTGGTGGTTGTGCACGAGCTCCACCTCCTTGCCGCCGAGGATCGAGACGACCTTCCGCGCCACCCACTCCCGGCCGGCGTACGCATAGCGGCCGGCCAACTCCATCAGCTGCCAGTAGTCGTGCCCGATCGGCTGATCGAGCGCGAGCAGCACTTCGGTTTCCGGCACCCGTTCCCCCCACGCGGCGCCCTGGCCGAGCGCGAGGAAGGCGGACGCGATCGAATGACCGAACCCCCGGCTCCCGAAGTGCACGCCGACCCAGAGCGTGCCCGTCTCGTCGACGAAAACGTCCACGTAATGGTTGCCGCTGCCGACCGTGCCGAGCTGCTGCCGCGCCTTCACGTGCAGCGCCTGGCGATAGCTGGGCGGCACCGCCTCCCACACCGGGTCCTCGAAGAGCGGATGGTCGGTGGGCGCGTCGGCGGCGCGGTTCTTCCGGCCGACGCCGAAGCTGATCGTCTCCTGGATCTCGTCCGCGACCGCGGTCAGCCGCTGCCCGGCCGCACCGCCCGGCGCGCCGAGGTCGGCGAGCGTGAGGTCGGTGCGGATCGCGGCGTTGCCGCACGCGATGTCGAAGCCGACGCCGACCACCGACACCATGTTGTCGTAGCCCGCGACGCCGCCGATCGGCATCACGTAGCCCAGGTGACCGTCCGCCATCAGCGCGACCTTGCGCGCCCGCTCCGCGACGTTGGCGAGCTGCGCCAGCGTGGTCTCGTCGTGCGTGCCGAAGATCTGCATGGCGCCTCCTGGCTGACGTGTGAATATGTGCGATCGATCCCGGTCCGGGCCGGCCAGTCCTGGGCGAAACCGGGGCGTGCGCGCCGCCGTAGCGCATGGTATCCCTCGCGCCCGGCGGCCCATGGAACCGATCCTCCGCGACATCCGCTACGGCATTCGCTCTCTCGCCAAGAGCCCCGCCCTCACGCTCGTCGCGACGATCGCGCTGACGCTCGGCATCGGGCTGACGACCACGATGTTCAGCATCGTCTACGGCGTGCTGCTCAAGGGGCTCCCCTTCCCAGGCGGCGGCCGGATCGTGGAGGTGAACCGCACGAATCTCGCGCAACACCGGCGCCACCTGGGAATGCCGATCGCCGAGTACGTGGACTATCGCGATCGGCAGAAGAGCTTCGACCGGATCTCGGCGTATGCGGACGGCACGATGAACGTGAGCGGCGCCGGAGTGCCCGAGCGCTACTCCGGCGCGTGGGTGACCGCCTCATTCTTCGACATCGCGCCGACGAAGCCGCTGCTCGGCCGCGTGATCCTTCCCGGCGAGGACACACCGCAGGGCCAGAAGGTGGTGGTGCTGGGTTACGGCCTTTGGAAGCGGCGCTTCGGTGGCGATCCGGCCGTGCTCGGACAGGTGATGCGCGTCAACAGCCAGCCGTTCACGATCGTCGGCGTGCTGCCGGAGGGCTATCGCTTTCCCGATGACGTCGAGCTCTGGGTCCCGCTGCAGGACGACCCGCTGCGGGGGAAGCGCGACGAAGGGCAGGAGCTGACAGTGATGGCGATGCTCAGGCCTCGTGTCACGACCGGCCAGGCCTCGGTGGAAATGGCGGCGATCGCGAAGGGGCTCGAGACGCGGTACAAGGAGACGAACGCGGGGATCGGCGCCGCCGCGAGCTCCTACGTCGACGTCGAGATCGGCGAGGAAGCGCCACGGTTGCTCTACCCGATGCTCGGCGCCGTCTTCTTCGTGCTACTCATCGCGTGCGCCAACGTCGCCAACCTGCTGCTCGACCGTGCCGCGCATCGGACCAAGGAGATCGGGATCCGCTCCGCGCTCGGCGCGTCGCGCGCCGCGGTGGTGCGGCAGTTCCTCGCCGAGGCGCTCGTGCTGTCGGTGGGTGGCGCGGTATTCGGAACCGCGCTCGCGTACGAGGGGATCGTGATATTCAACCGGATCCTCGCCGAGAGTTCGAATGCGCCGTCGTGGATCGACATCCGACTGCATCCGCCAGTGCTCCTGTTCGTGGTCGGCATCACCGTGCTCGCCACCCTCTTCTCGGGCGCGCTCCCGGCCGTCCAGTCCTCGCGCACCGATATCAACGAGGTGCTCAAGGACGAGAGCCGCGGATCGTCGAGTCTGCACATCGGTCGGATGAGCCGCGCGCTCGTGGTCTTCGAGATCGCGCTCTCCTGCGGGCTGCTCGTGGCGTCGGGGCTGATGATCAAGAGCGTGACCAAGTTGAAGACCATGGATCCGGGCTTCCGGACTGCGAATATCTTTACCGCGCGCGTCGGCTTCCCCGCCGAGTACAAGGACACGCTGATGCAGGCGCGATTCCACGAGCAATTGCGCGAGCGACTCGCGGCGCTCCCGGGCGCGCGCTCGGCGGCGATCGCATCCTCGCTCCCCGGTGTGGGGTCGAACGAGGATAACATGATGGTGGATGGCACGACGTACGCTACCGACAACGAGGTACCGAACGTGCGGTGGACGGCCGTGTCGCCGGGCTACTTCGAAACCTTCGAGATCAAGGCGCTGAGGGGCCGCCTGCTCGACGAGCGCGATCGCGCGGGAGGGAATCCGGTGATCGTCGTGAACCAGGCGTTGGCCGATAAGTACTTCCCAGGCGCCGATCCGATCGGCCGGCGGATCCGGGAGGGCGGGCTCAAGAGCGCTCTCCCCTGGATGACCATCGTGGGGATCGTGCCGACGACCTACAGCGGGGAGCCGGATGCGCCGCGCGGCGCGATGTACTACGCGCCGCTGCAGCAGCACCATTCGAGTTTCGCCAGCATGGCCGTGAAGACGGCCGGCGCACCGATGGCACTCACGGGTGCCGTGCGCGAGGCGGTGGCACAATTGAACGCGGACATCCCGATCTACCGGACGTACACGATGGATGAGGCGCTCGCGCGCCCCACGTGGTACATCCGCACCTTCGGCACGATGTTCATGATCTTCGGCTTCGCCGCCTTGTTCCTCGCGTCGCTGGGGCTGTACGCGGTGATGAGCTTCGCCGTGAGGCGGCGCACGCGCGAGGTTGGGATCCGGATGGCGCTCGGCGCGCAGGCCGGGCAGGTGGTGGGCCTCATCTTTCGGCAGGGGGCGTGGCAGGTCGGCGTCGGGATCGCGCTGGGCCTCGTCCTCGCCGCGACGCTGGCGAAATACACGCAGGTGATCCTCTTCGATGTGAAGCCGCGCGACCCGGCGATCTTCGGCGGGGTGGTGTTGGTGCTCGCGGCGGTCGGCCTCGGCGCCTGTCTCGTGCCGGCGCGTCGCGCGACGCGAGTGGATCCGTTGGTGGCGTTGCGCGCGGAGTGAGGCGGAGCGAGGCGCGGCGTCAGGGGGTCGCCACCGGCCTCCCGTCGAGATCCAGGAGCACGATCGGCGCGATGCCGGTGTCCTTGAGCCGCGCTTCCACCGTGCCACGATCGCCCACGATCACGATGTCGATGTGCGCGAGATCGATGTATTTCTTCGCCATGCGGACCAGATCCGCGCGCGTCACGGCGTCGATCTTCCCCGGATACTGCTGGTAGTAGCTCTGCGGCAGCCCTTGCACGAAGATCGTGGCCACCGAGGCGCCGATCTGGTCCACCGAGGCGAAGCGACTCGGCAGCGACTGGATCAGCGACTGCTTTCCCTGCTGCATCTCGTCGTCCGTGAAGGGCACGGCGCCCTGCGCGTCACGGAACTGTTTCATGAACTCAATGAGCGCGCTGTCCGTCTTGGCCGTCACGATCCCGCCTCCGGCGCGGAAGGCGCCGGGTCCACGCCCGAACTCGAACCGCGAGAAGACGCCGTAGCTGAATCCCTTCACCTCACGGATATCGTGGTTCAGGCGCGACTGGAACAGTCCGCCAAGGAGCGTGTTCATCACCTCGATGGAGTAGTAATCGGGCGTGTTTCGGGGCGGGCCGGGGATCCCGATGGCGAACACGGACTGCGCGGCGTGCGGCTTGTCCACGAGATAGATCGTCCTCGCCCGGCGCGCCGGCGGCGGCGGGTAGTGCCACGCGGGACGCGCGCCTCCCGGTGTCCACGCCGCGAACGCTCTCTCCACCGCCGCCTTGACCGCCTCCGGCTGCACGTCGCCGGTGACGCTGATCACCGTGCGGCCCGGCCGATAGTACGCGTGGTGGAAGGCCACGATGTCATCACGGGTGATCGCGTTCACCGTGCGCTCGGTCATCACCCGGCCATAGGGATGCTCGTTCCCATAGAGCACCTTCGCGAACACGTCCGAGGCGATGGCGTTGGGCCGGTCGCGGGCCTGCTGCAGCTGCACCAGCGTGCGCCCGCGGATCCGCTCGAGCGCCTCGGCGGGGAAGGTGGAGTTGAGCAGCATGTCCACCACCAACGCCAGCGCCGGTTCATAACTGGGTGACAGCGAGGTGAAGCGGACGCTGCCCTCCTCCCCCCGCACGCTGCTGAGGATCGTCGTGCCCAGCAACTGCTGCGCGTCCGAGAGCTGGTCCGCCGTTCTGGAGGTCGTCCCTTCGCTCAGCATCTGCGACGTGAACTCCGCGACGCCCTGCTTGCCCGCAGGTTCGAAATTGTATCTCCCGCCGACGACGCGGATGCTGAATGACACGAGCGGCAGATCGTGCTTCTCGGTCACCACCAGCAGCGCACCGTTCGCGAGCGTGGTGCTGGTCCACGAGGGAATGTGGGTGACCGGTGTCGGCCCCGGCGTCGGGAGAAGGTTGCGGTCGAGGGGCGCCTGAGCGACGAGCGGCGCGCTCGGGAAGCCGATCGCCAGCGCGAGTGCGGCGCAAAGGGGACGCATCAGTCGTGCTCCATGACATAGTGCCCGCCGTCCAGCGCGACGGTGACCGTGGTGCACTGCTCCGGCCTGGATGCCGACGCCTTGCTGCCCTGCGGCACGATGCTCAGCACGACGCGTCCGGCGCCCAGATAGCTGTTCGCGACGCGCTGCACGTCGGCCGCCGTCATTGCCTTGAGCCGGCGGTACCGCGTCTGGTAGTACGCGGGATCGCCGTGGAAGACGAGCCCGGAGGTGAGGATGTCGGCTTTCCCCAGGTTGGACTCGAGCGAAGCGACGAAGCCGAATTCGAGTCCGGCGGCCGTGCGCCGCATCTCGTCGGGCGTCGGGCCGTCCCGCTTGAGCCGCTCGACAATGGAGTCGGTGCTCGCTTCCAGCTCGCCCAACGTGTGATCCGGACGGGGGGTGATGAAGATCACGAAGCCCCCGGCCAGCTCGTTGGCGTCGTTGAATGCGGTGACGCCGGCGGCCGACTGCTGATCGTACACCAGCGCCTTCGTCAGGCGCGCGGTGCGCGGGCCGGAGAGGATCTGGGCCAGGAAGTCCAGGGCGTAGCCGTCGTCGGAGTTCTCGCCCACGGTGGGCCAGGCGATGTAGAGGCGCGGCACCTTCACGTGGTCCTCGAAAACGAGGCGCCGTCCGGCGCTCAGCGTCACCGGCTGCACTGTGGGCCGAGCGATCGGCGCCCCGGAGGGCAGGTCGCCGAAGTACTTCGCGATCTGCTGCTTCACCTGCGCCGGGTCGATGTCGCCGACGATGGTGATCGTGGCATTGGATGGTCCGTAGTAGAGACGGAAGAACTGCTTCACGTCATTCACACGCGCCTTCTCGAGGTCCGCCATGTATCCCACCACGGGCCAGGAGTACGGATCCGAGTCCGGCAAGGTCGCGGCGGTCAGGATCTCGAAGGCGCGACCGTACGGCTGGTTGTCCACCCCCTGGCGGCGCTCGTTCTCCACGATCTCGCGCTGCGCGATGAATTTCTCCTCGTCGAGCTTATCGAGCAGGAATCCCATGCGATCGGACTCGAGCCAGAGCGCGCTCTCCACGTAGTTGGCCGGCACATCGTCGTAGTAGTTGGTGCGGTCGTTGCTGGTGGTCGCGTTGTTGTCCCCCCCCACGCCTTCGGTGAGCCGGTCGTGCATCCCGTAGGGCACGTGTCCCGAGCCGGTGAACATGACGTGCTCGAACATGTGGGCGAAGCCGGTGCGGCCCGGGACTTCGTTCTTGGAGCCGACGTGATACCACACGTCCACCGCCGCCTGCGGGATCGTGTGGTCCACCGAGAGGATCACGTTGAGCCCGTTGGGGAGCGTGTAGTGCTCGAAGGGGATGTCGAGCGCTCTCCTCGCGGCCGGGGCCGGCGGCGACTGGGCGAATGCGGGCGCGGCGAGCGTCGCCGCGAGGAGGCTCAGGGATCCGACTGTCCTGCTCTTCGTGCGCATCCGCTTCTCCGGTTCGGCGAGCCTCGCGAAGCTGCGCGAGGAGGATCGTGCAATCTCCGCCTCGCGGAGGGGCGGCGCCAGGTGGGGGCGGGTGCACGACCCTCCTTCCGGTGCTGGATCACCTTTGCCCGTGAGTTACCCGAGTCGGGACGCGCTCGACGCAGAGTTCCTGGCGTCCTGTCCTCCGCCCTTCTACCTTGTCATCTTCGTCGACTCGCGTGGCTCCGGAGCAGGCCACGAGAGTCGACGCGCACCATCGGGACCTCACAGAGATGAGATCATTTCCGCCGCAGAGGGTGACCAGCATGGTTCGGTTCAGGAGTGTCCCGATCATCGTCGCCCTCGTCTGTGGAGCGGCGACTCACGGCGCCGCGCAGTCTCCGAAGGCACCAGTTCCCCAGCGACCGAACATCGTGTTCATCTTCGCCGACAATTTCGGCTATGGCGAGCTCGGCAGCTACGGAGGGGGCATCCTGCGCGGCGCGGCGACGCCGCGGCTGGACAAGCTCGCGAGCGAGGGCACGCGCCTCCTGAATTTCGACGTGGAACCCTCGTGCATGCCCAGCCGGTCCGCGCTCATGACCGGCCGGCATCCGATCCGCTCCGGCACGTACACCGTGCCGCTCGACGGGCGGCCGTACGGATTGGTGCAGTGGGAGATCACCACGGCGAAACTGCTCTCTTCCCAAGGCTACGCGACCGGCATGTTCGGGAAATGGCACCTCGGCGACTCCGAGGGACGCTACCCCACCGATCAGGGCTTCGACGAGTGGTACGGCATCCCCAACTCCTCGGATGAGAGCCTCTGGCCGCAGCAGCCGCTGTTCGACGCGAAGTACGCACACCTGGAACACGTCATGTCGGGTGTGCGCGGCGAGAAGTCGAAGGAGTTGAAGGTGTACGATCTGGACGCGCGGCGCGAGATCGACATGGAAGTCACGGCGAAGACCATCGACTTCATCAAGCGCAGCGCCAAGGCCGGCAAGCCCGTCTACGCCTACGTGCCGATCACGCAATCGCATCTACCCACCATTCCGTCGAAGCAGTTCGCCGGGAAGACCGGCAATGGCGACTGGGCCGATGTGTTGGCTCAGATGGATTGGGGGGTGGGGCAGATCCTGAACGTGCTCGATTCCCTCAGGATCCAGAACAACACCATCGTCGTCTTCTCGAGTGACAATGGCCCGGAGGACACCTTCCCGTGGCGCGGTTGGGCCGGGCCGTGGTCGGGTTCCTACGTGACCGCCATGGAGGGTTCGAGTCGCGTTCCGTTCATCATCCGCTGGCCGGGCAAGGTCCCGGCTGGGCGCGTGAGCAATGAGATCGTGCACGAGGTGGACATGTTCACGACGATCGCCGCGATCACGGGCGCGGCCGTCCCCAGGGATCGCGCGATCGACGGCGTGGACCAGTCGGACTTTCTCCTCGGGAAGAAGGAGAAGTCCGCTCGCGAATGGCTGCCGATCTTCAATTTCACGGAGCTGTACGCGGTGAAGTGGCGCAACTGGAAGCTGCACTTCGTCTGGCAGGAACGGATGAACGATCCGCCCGCGAAGCTCGTCGTGCCGCGCCTCTTCGATCTCTACCGCTCGCCGCAGGAGCGGGTGGACGAAAGCCTGAATACCGGGTTGCAGCACGCGTGGGTACTCCACGCGATCTCAGCGTACGTCACGGCGTTCCAGATCAGCCTGCAGCAGTGTCCGCCGGTAGCGGTCGGCACCGCCGATCCATATCAGGCGCCGACGCCGCCTCCGCAAGGATGCCTGGCACTGCCCAAATTCCCGCCCGACGATGCGGAGGGCTTCTAGGAGCGGTTCGGTGGAGCACGGCAGCGCGAAGCATCGGTGAATGACCAACAAGCCCACTCGATCGAGGCATCCAT
The DNA here is from genome assembly GCA_043762555.1 of Gemmatimonadaceae bacterium. Classification (GTDB taxonomy): domain Bacteria; phylum Gemmatimonadota; class Gemmatimonadetes; order Gemmatimonadales; family Gemmatimonadaceae; genus DATKOH01. The sequence continues at coordinate 9,724 of JAYUMO010000045.1, forward strand.
GTCTTCGTCGCGCGCGAAGTCGGACGGCGAGCGGAACGGCTGGTGGGAGCGAGCGGGGCCGCTGCCCTTTCAGACGGCCCTCGTCACATTCGGGATCCTCGCCCTCGAACTGGCCCTGATCCGCTGGTCGGCCAGCCAGATCCGGGCCTTCGCCTACTTCAGTAACCTCGTCCTCATCGGCGCCTTCCTGGGGATGGGGCTCGGCTTGGCCCTTGGCCGGCGGCATACAGGACTCGTGCACGCGACGCTGCCCGCGCTCGTTCTCGTCAGCCTGGCGCTCGGCCTCTCGGACCCCCTCCATCTCGTTTACCTGTCGTTCCCTGATCCGGCGGTGAGCTTGTGGGGCGCCGAGCGCTTCGCGGATGGCGTTCACCGCGCACTGCACCTGAGTGCCTTTCTCGCGATCGTGGGCAGCATCATTGCGGTCTTCGTCTTTGCCGGTTCGGCGCTCGGAGTCCTCTTCGCACGCCAGCCCGCACTGAAGGCGTATCGCTGGGACCTGCTGGGCTCCCTGTTGGGGGTCGTGGCAATGACCTGCGCGACGGCGGTCGGCGGCGGCCCAGCGGTTTGGCTGACGCTGGGCGTGCTCCCATTCATCTGGATCTGCCGCCGGCCGCTCGCGATTGCGGCCGGGAGCGTCTGCGTCGGCCTGGGGATCTTCTCCGTCCAGGGCGCGATCTTCTCACCGTACAACCGGATCGACGTCCAACAGGTGGGTCCCGACTTCGTACTCGCCGTCAACCGCGATTTCCACCAGTTCATGCACGACCTGTCCGACCGCCGGCTCGGGGCGATGACGCCGAAAGGCAAGGCAGAGAGCCAGACGGTGCGGGAAGTCTACGACCTGCCCTTCGCGCTGGGGTCAGGACGCGCACGTGCGCTGATCGTGGGCGCGGGAACCGGCAATGACGTTCAGGCAGCGCTGCGCGCTGGTTACGGCAAGGTCGTCTCGGTGGATATCGACGGGCGCATCATCGAGCTTGGTCGCCGCCTCCATCCCGAGCATCCGTACGCTGACCCACGCGTGGAGGCGGTCGTGGACGACGCGCGGGCGTACTTCATGCGGCGCGTGGAGCCATTCGACGCGGTGGTCTACGGGTTGCTCGACTCGCACGCCATGTTCTCGTCGTTGTCGACGCTCCGGCTCGACAACTACGTGTACACCGAGGAGGGCATCCGCGCGGCCTGGAACCACGTCGCCCCACGCGGCCTCCTGTCGATCAGCTTCAGCGTCTTCGCCGGCCCCTGGATGATGGACCGTTTGTACTGGACGATCACTCGCGCGACGGGCCGGCAACCGGTCGCTTTCTACCATGGGATGCATTTTGGGGTCACGTACATCGTACCGCGCGATGAAGCTCACCTGGATTTCAGCGCGGTGAGTTTTCCGCGCACCGGTCCGAGCGCCCCCCTCGAGCTCGTGCGCACGACCTCGGATGACTGGCCCTTCCTGTACGTCCGCCCGGGCGTCGTCCCGTGGGGCTATCTCTTGATGATGCTGGCGATGGCCACGCTGGCCGCCGTGGCCACACCGCTCGCCTTTGGACGGAGCACGCTCGGCGCCGATTTCGACGGTGTGTTGTTCTTCATGGGCGCGGCGTTCCTCTTGATCGAGACCCGCGGCGTCACCTCACTGTCCCTGCTGTTCGGATCGACGTGGATCGTCAACGCCGCCGTTTTCGGCGGTGTTCTGGTGATGGCGTTGCTGGCCAACGAAGCCGTGGCGCGCTTCAGGCCACAGAAGGTCGGCCCCTGGTTCATCGGGCTGCTGGCCTCGGTCGTCCTCCTATGGATCTTTCCGATCTCGATGCTGAGCGTGCTCGGGATCGTCGAGCGCGGCGTACTAGGAGGGCTGCTCAATGCGTTGCCGGTCGCCTTCGCCGGCGTCATCGTGTCCACGCGCCTTTCGCAGTCCCGCAATCCGTCGGCCGCCTTGGGGTCGAACCTGCTCGGCTCGGTTATCGGAGGCTGCTTGGAGTACCTCTCGATGATGACCGGACTCCGAGCCATCGTGCTCCTGGCGCTGGCCCTGTATCTCGCCGCACTGCTTGTGGCGATGCGCCAGCACGGCGACCAGGTACGATCGGCCTGTTAGACGGCGCGAGGCGGGCAACCGAGCCGGCAACTAGAGCGGCGTGATCACGCGCTTAGGCCGACTCTCCGGACTCTGAGCTTCACCACGCTCGGCGAGAAGCTTGGACATGAAGCGGTTCGCCTCCGAGATGCGCTCCACCTCGATCGCCGTCGCTTCGACGATCAGCTCGATGCGCTCGAGGGCGGCCAAGCGCTGGACCATCTGCGGGTCGGAGCCCGAGATGACAGCGTGCTGACGAACGGCTAGGCGTTCTGCCCAAAGACCGAACAACACGGCTAAGCCGGCGTGAAGCGTTGCGTGCCAAGGCTCGGCAGGGCGGGCGGCGAACCACACGCCACCAACGTTCGCGAGGCAGAGTATCCAGGCAATCGGCTCCCAAATGCGAGGCGGGAAAGTCATGTGGTGCCCCGGAAGAAATTGGCGAGCTCCTACCTTTGCTGCGCCTTGGTCTGAGCCCCTGAAAGGCTGTGCTCACGAAAGAATGCCCACATCACGCTGTCGGCGTCAATGCTGTTGCTCGTGCGCCCGACGAACCATTCCGGCAACGGCTTGCCTCCAGGCCAGGTATGGCCTCCTCCGTGAATGGTGTAGAGCACCACGGCCGCGTCGTCAGCACAGATCGTGTATGAGCGACGAGTGACATCCGTCGCCACCGCTGAATCGATGGCGTTCGGCGCGCACCGGTTTCTGCGTGCCCAGTTCGCCGCCCAAGCCGGCACGCTCGGGAACCACACAGGGGCTGCGTACGTCTTACCGCCTTTGTATGGAACCTGCGGATCGGCCGTCCCATGGAACGCGATCATCGGAACAGGTCGCTGGTCCGTGCACCACTTCCACGGCAGCAATTGCGCGGCCGCCACCATCCCGACCGCGGCGATCCGGTCGGACAGGGTGCAGGAAAGAACGAACGCCATCCCCCCGCCATTGGAAAGGCCGTTCGCGTAAATGCGAGTCGGGTCGATGTTGTAGCCCGCCTCCAGCGTGTCGATCAATTCCGAGATGAATCTGACGTCCTTCACGAGAAGAGCGGCGTCCCGCTCGACGTGCCAGATTCTGGGCCCGGCGCTGGCGTCTCCCGACGGGTAGACGACGATGAACCCTTCCCGCTCGGCCTCCTTGTTCCACTGACTCGTTTCCTTCTGAGCGGCCCCCCACATCGCCGCGCCGTGCATGCTGATGACGAGTGCCGTCGGCCTCGAGCGGTCGTAGCTCTTCGGCACATAGAGCAAGTATTCCCGCTCCTGCCCGGAGGATACGAAAGAGCCGTTGGCCCGATTCGACGCGTAGAACGACACCGCTTCGATCAGCGCCAGCACCAAAGGCAAGCTGATGAACGCCAGCACCGCGCCGATGACGATCTTCCTGCTCTTGATCGCGCTCACCGATGCCGGTTCCACGCGAGCGCCAGCGGTGCCGCGGATAGTCGCGCCAGGGGAATCGCCAGGATCGCGATGAGGGCGAGCAGGTAGCGCGGGAAGAGCGGCGTGGAGAAGAACCACACGAGCAGACCATGCAGTGCGAGCACGACGACGAGCCAACACGCGGCGCCGATGACGAGCGTGCGGTCGCTGAGCACCCGGCTGCGAAGGAGGCGCGTGGCGACCCAGACCGCGGCGGACATCTTGAAGCAGACCAGCACCGCGGCGATCAATGGCACCGCGTTCCATAACGCAGCCCGCGCGGCGCCGTGCGCGCTGAGCCATTGGATGATCGGCTCGACGAAGATGAAGATCGACACGGTGAGGAAGACGCTCGACTTGATCAGCCATCCTCGGCCGCTCAAGCCAATGTACAGACTCTGCACGAGCTGCTTCCATGTCGATGCCAGCAGCAGCCAGAATCCCAGCAGCACGATCACGACCGCGCGGGCCGTCCCCACGGCTTCGACCATCTGACGTGCTCGTTCGATCACCACGGGCCAGGTGCCCGACAGAGTGAGCGCAAGCGGAATGGCGACGACCACCAGCAGCCACGCGGCCAGCGTGCTCCATATAGTGGTTCTCAGCTTGGCGGCGACGAGCGCCGCGCTGGTCAACGGCCGCGTCGCACTGAATGGCGTCATGTGGTACGAATCGCGCACTCGCGGATCCGACTTGCGGACAGTCGTGGCGGCGAACGCGGCCATGAAGGGAGGAGTGAGCAGCACGCCGAACAGCGTGTACCAGACGAGCGAGGGATTGTCGTTGCCGGCGGCGAAGAGCAAGGCGAGCTCGAAGGGCAACAGGATGGCCACCCACCCCGGCAGAGTCCGCCCGTGCTGCCGCCACTCGAACCACGCTTGCGCGCCGGCGGGCGCAGGAAACCGGCGTCGCCGGCGCGG
>JAYUMO010000046.1:0-8039 GCA_043762555.1 Gemmatimonadaceae bacterium
AGCAGCGCGATCAGACTGGTGCGTCCCATCACGCGCTCGAGCAACGGGAGATTCTCGCCGAGGAGGAAGCCCAGCGTTCCGTATGCGACGGCCCATACCACCGCCCCGATCGAGCTGAAGAAGATGAATTGCGGGAAGGACATCCGGCTCGCCCCCGCCAGCACCGCCACGAGCATCCGCGCGATGGTGATGAAGCGCCCGACGAGTGCGGTGCGTACGCCGTGCGCGCGGAAAAGTTCCTGCGCGCGACGGAAGCGATCGCCGCCGAGCCCGAAGCGCCGCGCCCAACGCTCGAGGCGCACGTCGCTCAATGCCGCGCCGATCCCGTAGCCTCCCGCCGCGCCCCCGATCGCCCCGATCGCGGCGGCCGCGATGACGCCGGCGAGCGAGAGCCGCCCCGTGGTCGCCGCGAGCGCCGCGCCGAACACCAGCGACGCCTCCCCGGGCAGCGGCAGCCCCAGCCCTTCGGCCAGGATGAGCAGCCCCACCACGGCGTAGCCGAACTGCTCCACGAGATGCAAAACCGTCTCGGACATCGGTGTGATCCTCGCGCCCTTTCTTCTTTGTCCCGGCGTCGCGCGCGGGGTATATTCCGTGCCGATGCCAAATCCGACCACCACGCTCCTCGACGCGCGAGCGTTGCACCGCACCCTCCGCCGCATGGCGGATGAGATCATCGAGTTGAACGACGGTCCCGACAATTTAATCATCGTCGGCATCCAGCGCCGGGGCGTTCAGCTCGCGGCGCGGATCGGCGCCCTGATTGCCGACCGCGAGAAGGCCGAAGTGCCGCGCGGCTCCCTCGACATCACCCTCTACCGGGACGACCTGCAGACAGTCGGCCCGCGTCCGGTGGTCGGCCCGACCGACCTCCCCTGGGACCTCGAGGGGAAGTGCATCGTGATCGTGGACGACGTGCTCTACACCGGCCGCACGGTGCGCGCGGCGCTCGACGAGCTCGCGGATTTCGGCCGCCCGGCGCGGATCGCGCTCGCGGTGCTCGTGGACCGCGGCGGTCGCGAGCTGCCGATCCACGCCGACGTGGTGGGGAAGAAGCTGTCGGTCGCGGCCGTGGATCGCGTGGACGTGATGGTGCAGGAGCTCGACGGCCACGACGGTGTAATCCTCGTGCGCGGTGGGGGCGAGGCGTGACCTCGCCGATCGGGAAGGACCTCCTCGGCCTCGAGCCGCTGAGCGCCGACCAGATCCGGCTGATCCTCGACACCGCCGAGCCATTCAAGGAGATCAGCGAGCGTGCGATCAAGAAGGTGCCCACGCTGCGCGGGCAGACGATCGTGAATCTCTTCTTCGAAGCCAGCACGCGCACGCGGATCTCCTTCGAATTCGCGGAGAAGCGTCTCTCCGCCGACACGGTGAACGTCGCCGCCTCCGGCTCCAGCGTCTCGAAGGGCGAGACGCTCGTGGACACGGCACGGAACCTCGAGGCGATGCGGATCGACATGGTGGTCATCCGCCACGGCGCGAGCGGCGCCGCCCGCTTCCTGGCCGAGCGCATCGAGAGCAACGTGATCAATGCCGGCGACGGGACGCACGAGCATCCCACGCAGGGCCTGCTCGATCTGCTCACCCTCCGCGACCGCTTCAAGACGTTCGAAGGCCTGCGCGTCTGCATCTGCGGCGATGTGCTCCATTCGCGCGTCGCGCGGTCGAACATCTGGGGGCTCAAGAAGCTCGGCGCCGAGGTCGCGGTCTGCGGGCCCAAGTCGCTCATGCCGAGCGCGATCGCCGAGTTCGGCGTCACCGTCTTCCGGCGGATCGAGGAAGCGATCGAGTGGGCGCAGGCGCTCAACATCCTGCGGCTGCAGCTCGAGCGGATGACGGCCGGCTACATCCCCAGTCTGCGCGAATACAACCGCGTGTTCGGCGTCACGCGCGAGCGGCTCGACCGCGCGCCGCGCGATCTCGTGATCATGCACCCCGGGCCGATGAACCGCGGCGTCGAGATCGACAGCGACGTCGCCGACGGTCCGCATTCGGTGATCCTGAGCCAGGTGACCAACGGCGTGGCGGTGCGCATGGCGGTGCTCTACCTGCTCGCGGGCGGGCGGCCGGAGCTCGCGGAAGCCGCCAAGGGCGGCGGGGAGCGCTGATGCCGACCACGCTGCTGCCCCTGTTGCTGCTGAAGGGGGGACGCCTCCTCGACCCCACCCAGCATCTCGACGCGGTGGGCGATCTACTGATCGCCGAAGGCAAGGTCGCGCGCGCGGGCGGCGCGATCGAGCGCGGCGCCGACACGCAGGTGATCGACTGCGCGGGCGCGTACGTGACGCCGGGCTTCGTGGATGTCCATTGCCACCTGCGCGAGCCGGGGCGCGAAGATGTGGAGACCGTCGCCACCGGCGCGCGCGCCGCGGCCGCGGGCGGCTTCACCGCCATCTGCGCCATGCCGAACACCGAGCCCGTGACCGATAACCAGGCGGCGGTGGGTTTCATCATCCGCCAAGCGATGCGGGCCGGCGCCGCCCGCGTCTACCCGATCGGCGCCATCTCCGTGGGGCAGAAGGGCGAGGCGCTCGCCGAATTCGGCGAGATGGTCGGCGCCGGCGCGGTGGCGGTGAGCGACGACGGCCGGCCGGTGGTGAGCGCGCAGCTCATGCGCACCGCGCTCGAGTACGCGCAGGCGTTCAACATCCCCGTCATCGACCACTGCGAGGAGCCGACGCTCGCGCACGGCGGGTCGATGAACGAGGGCTATCTCAGCGCGCGGCTGGGCCTGCGCGGTATCCCGAGCGAGGCCGAGGAGATCATGGTGATCCGCGATATCCTCCTCGCGCGGCGCACCGGCGGGCACGTCCACCTCGCGCACATGAGCACCAAGGGGAGCGTCGAGCTCATCCGCTGGGGGAAGGAGCGCGGCATCCGCGTGACGGCGGAGGTCACCCCGCACCATCTCACGCTCACCGAAGAGGCGGTGACGGGCTACGACACGCACGCGAAGATGAACCCGCCGCTGCGGACGGCGGCCGACGTGGAGGCGCTCCGCGAGGCCCTGCGCGATGGGACGATCGACCTGATCGCCACCGACCACGCCCCGCACCACTATGACGCGAAGGAGCGGGAGTTCGCCGACGCGCCCTTCGGGATCGTCGGGCTCGAGACCGCCCTGGCGCTCGTCGTCACCGAGCTGGTGGAGCCCGGGATCATCGATTTCGCCACGCTCGTGGACCGGATGTCGATCCGTCCGGCGCGGCTCTTCGGGATCCCCGGGGGGACGCTGCGCGCGGGGAGCGTGGCGGACGTGACGGTCTTCGCCCCGAAGCGCGAATGGAAGGTGGATCCCGCTTGCTTCCTGTCGAAGGGGCGCAATACTCCGTATGCCGGAAGGACATTGCGCGGACGCACGCTGGCGACCATCGTCGGGGGGCGGCTGGTCTTCCAGCTGGGGGGACCGGAGGGATAGCGCGCCGCGCGGAATGCCCCGCGGCGCCGGTGGAACCCCAAGGCGGGTCGCGTGTTACGTATCGTCGCAGTGGGCGGTCCACCTTAGGATATCTTTGTCGAGGGTGGATCGACGCAGCGGCTCGGGAATGGTGCGGCACCGGGGACGGAGAACGGCATGGTGGATTCCCCACAAGGATCGGCAGAAGCGGTCGCGTCGCTCTTCGCGGAGCGTCAGCGGTACGAGGCGTGGCTCGCCACGCTCGACGCGAAGCGCGCCGTCACGCCGCCGCACATCTACACCCGCGTGCACGCCGACTACACGGCGCGTCTGCAGCGCGTGAACGAGCAGCTGGTGCGGCACCGCACCGCGCTCCGCGAGATGGAGACGGAGTTCATCGATCGCCTCACCTCGCTCGACATCGATGAGGCGAAGTACAAGGACGAGCTGGCGGAGGCGGACCTGCGCGCGAACGTCGGCGAGCTCGACGGCCGCGAGTTCCGCGAGATCCTCGAGCGCACGGCGCTCGGCCTCGAGCAGGTGACCGCCGAACGGCTGCGGGCAACCACCGAGCTGACGAACCTGCGCGCGATGCTCGGCGACGACGGCGAGATCGGCGTGCTCGAGATCGGGACCTCCGAGCTGACGGTCACCCGCACGCCGCCCGCGGTACCGATTCCGCCAGCGCCCGAGAAGCGCGCGAGCAGGGCTGGGCCCGCGTCCAGGCCGGCGGAGGAGGAGCGGGATTCGTGGGGACTCGCGCCGACGGATCCGCTGGCGGTGGCGCCGAACGCGTCCGCCCCCGCGCGCAGCGAAGAGACCGTCCCCTCGAGTCCCTTCGACGACCTCGAATTCCTTCGCTCGATGATCGAGTCGCGGAACACCGGCGAAACCGCGGTGATCGGCAATGGCGCGACCCCATCCTCCACGCCGGCGGCCGCGCCGTCCTCGGGGAAGCGGAGCTCCAAGGAGACCCCGCCCGCGGAGCCGGCGGCGAGGAGCGCCCCTCCGGCGGCGACGGCACGGGCGTCGACAGCGGAGCCGGCCGGCGCGCCGAGCCCGTCCCCATCGGCATCAGCGGCCTCGGCGGCCGCGCTCCCCGCCAAGTCATCGGCCGCGAGCGCCAAGATCGTCAATCCGTCCATCTCCATGGAGTTGGAGCCGGTGGCAAAACGGCGCGGCGCGCCGGAGACCGTCCCGTCGTATCTGCGCGACATGCCGCCGGAACAGGTGAAGACGCTCAAGTGCCAGGAGTGTGGCACGCTGAACTATCCCACCGAGTGGTATTGCGAGCGCTGCGGCGCGGAGCTCGCGGCGCTCTGAGCGGATCGGCCCCGGATGCGGAACGGCCCGGAGCGCGCCAGGCGCTCCGGGCCGTTCTCGCATCGCGACCGCGTCGCGGCTACTTGGCCGCTACTTCGCGGCCTTCGCGAGGTGGCTCTTGCGGCGGGCGGCGGCGTTTCGGTGGATGAGTCCCTTGCGGGCCGCGCGGTCGAGCAGCTTCACCGCGGCCAACTTGTCGGCGGGGGTGGCTCCACCCGCACTCGCCTTCTTGACGGCAGTGCGCAGCGCAGCGCGCTGGGCGCGATTGCGCACCTCGGCGGCGCGCGACTTGCGCATGTTCTTCTTCGCGGATGCGATTCTCGGCACGACGATCTCCAGAGCGAAAAGCGGGGGTGAGGGAGCGCGAAAGCTAGTTGGCGCCGGTGCGCGATGCAAGACGACGCCGCGCTTTGACACGTGCGGCGCGCCCCACTAGTTTTCGCGCGAGCCGACGCCTGCGGCACGCGTTGCACGTGTCCCGAACCGCCGAGCCATTATTTGGATAGCGAGACGCTGAAGGCGATCCTCTTCGCCATTCCGGTGCTGTTGCTCTCGTTCGCGGCGCATGAGTTCGCGCACGCGTGGGCCGCGCTCTCCCAAGGCGACCCGACGGCCCGCGACGCCGGCCGCCTCACGCTGAATCCGCTCAAGCACATCGATCCCTTCATGACCATCATCATGCCGGCCGTGATGCTGGTGGGATCGCACGGCCAGACCGCGCTCGGCGGCGCCAAGCCGTGTCCGGTGGACCCGCGCAACTACCGGCACTACCGGCGCGGCGACATCATCGTGTCGCTCGCCGGTGTGACGATGAACCTGTTCATCGCGCTCGCGTCCGCCGTGATCATCTTCGTCATCGGCGTGATCGGTCGCGACCTGAGCTCACTCGCGGGCTTCCTGGGCTTCGCGCAGCAGATGCTGGTGTACGCGATCCGACTGAACCTGCTGCTGGCGGCGTTCAATCTCATGCCGATCCCGCCGCTCGACGGGTCGCACGTGGTGAAGCATTTCCTGCCGGCGGATCTGGCCGCGGAGTACCTGCGGGTGAGCAAGTACGGCATCCTCGTGCTGCTCGCGCTCGTCACGTTCGGGGGCAAGGTGCTGAGCTGGTGGCTGGGGCCGAGCTTCGCGCTCTCGCGGCTGCTCGTCCACGCCGTACAACCGTATCTCCTCGGGGCCGCATGACCGCGCCCGCCGCGTTCGCGATCGACGCGCCGCCCTCTGCCTCGTTCATCGTCGAGCTCGAGGAGTTCTCCGGGCCGCTCGACCTGCTGCTCACGCTCATCCGCGACGAGAAGGTGGAGATCACCGACATTCCGATCGCGCGGATCTGCGAGCAGTTCCTGGAGCGCATCCATCTGCTCGGGCTCGGAGAGGCGGCCGAGTACCTCGAGATGGCGGCGCGGCTGGTGCGCATCAAGGTGCAGATGTTGCTCCCGCGCCCCGGCGGCGAGGACGATTGGGAGGATCCGCGCGCCGAGCTCGTGCGCCGCCTGCTCGAGTACCAGCAGATCCGCGAGGTGGTGGATCTGCTCGAGCGGCGCGGGGAGGAGCGGCGCGGCCGCTTCGCGCGCGGCTATCTGCCGCTCGACGCCGCGCCGGCCCTCGCGCCGCTCTCCCTCTCGCTCGCCGAGCTGCTCGCGGCGGTGGATCGCGTGCTCCGCCTCGCGCACGAGCCGGAGCTGCACGACGTGGTGCCGCGCGCGCTCGACGTGGACGGCGCGATGGCGGCGATCCTCGAGCTGCTCGCGCGACGCGCCCGTTTCCGCTGGCACGATGTGGTGGCGCGCGGCGCCGAGCCGTGGAAGGTGCTCTCGGGGCTGCTCGCGCTGCTCGAACTCGCGCGCCGCGGGGAGCTCACGCTCCGCCAGCGCCGTCCTTTCGCCTCAATGGAGATCGCGCGTGTCGCCGCTGGCCAGGCTGCTTGAAGCCGCGTTGTTCGCGAGCGGCCGGCCGGTGCCGACCGAGGAGCTCGCGGCGCTCGATCCCGAGGCGTCGCCCGCCGCGATCGCGATGGCGCTCGACGAGATCCGCGAGTGTTACGACACCGGTGGGCACGGCGTGGAGCTGATCGAGCTCGCCGGCGGCTGGCAGGTGCTGACGCGCGCCGAATACACCGAGACGATCGAGCGTGCGCAGCTCGCGGCGCGCCCGCACCGGCTCTCCGCCGCCGCGCTCGAGACGCTCGCGCTCATCGCGTACCGGCAGCCGCTTGGCCGGCTCGAGATCGAGGAGATCCGCGGCGTGTCGGTGGGCGGGATGTTGAAGACGTTGCTCGAGCGTGGACTGATCGATGTCGTCGCGCGCGGCGAGGGGCTCGGCCGTCCGCTGCTCTATGGGACGACGCCGGCCTTCCTCGAGCAGTTCGCGCTCCGGCATCTCGGAGAGCTCCCGCGCGCCGACGAGCTCGCGATCGCGCTGCGCACCGAGCCGCGGCCGGTGGTCTAACGCGATGACGATGCGCATCCAGCGCGCGCTCGCGCGGGCCGGCGTCGCGTCGCGGCGTCGTGCCGAGGAGCTGGTGGCGGCGGGCCGCGTGCGGGTGAACGGCGCGCCGGCGCAGCTCGGACAGATCGTGGATCCCGCGCTCGACGCGATCAGCGTGGACGGCGCGCCCGTGCGCCCGCCGGCGACCACGCAATGGATCGTGCTCAACAAGCCGTCGGGCGTGATGACCACGCGCGCCGATCCCGCGGGACGGCGCACCGTGTTCGATTTCGTGCCGAAGATCCCGGGGCTTACCTACGCGGGTCGTCTCGACTATCTCACCGAGGGCGTGTTGCTGCTCACCAACGATGGCGCGGCGATCCACGCGCTGCTCCACCCGAGCCGCGAAGTGGAGCGTACGTACGTCGCCACGGTCACCGGCGACGCCAGCAAGGCGGCGACGCAGGCCCAGCGCGGGGTCCAGCTCCCCGACGGCGTGGTGCGGCTGACGGACGTGGCCGCGAGGCCGCTCGGCGGTGGGCGCTGGGAGCTCACGGTCGCGATCACCGAGGGGCGGAACCGCGAGGTGCGGCGACTCTGCAAGGCGCTCGGCCTCTTTGTGGAGCGGCTGGTGCGCGTCCGCTTCGGGCCGGTGCTGTTGGGCACGCTCGCGCCGGGGGCGTGGCGCGCGCTCTCCGAGAAGGAGCTCGAGATACTCACCGCGCTCGCACGGGCGCCGCGGCAGGGGATGCATGGACCTTCGTGATTCGACCGCGCTCATCCTGGGCGGCAGCGGGCTCGTGGGGATCGCGGTCGCGCGGCGGCTGCTCGACTTCGCGCCCAAACGCATCATCGTCACCGGGCTCCTGCGCTACGAAGCGGAGGCGGC
>JAYUMO010000047.1:0-11417 GCA_043762555.1 Gemmatimonadaceae bacterium
ATCTCGCCGGCGGCGGCGGAGCTGCTGCAACAGACCGCGGGGAACGACCTGCCCGCGCTCGCGGCGGAGCTCGACAAACTCGCCAGCTACGCCGGCACCGGCGAGGTCACGGAGGAAGCCGTCGCCGCCGTGGTCGGCGTGCATCGTGGCGAAACGCTGGGCGATCTCCTCGATCGCGTGGCCGCGCGCGACACGGCCGGGGCGCTCGCGATCCTGCCGCACATCCTGAGCCAGCCGAAGGTGACCGGCGTGTCGGTGGTCATGGCGCTCGCGACGCAGACGCTCGCGCTCGCCTGGGGCGCGGCAGTGAAAGGGCGCGCGGACTATTTTTCCTTGCTCAACGCGAACCGCAGCTCGTATACGGGGCGCTCGTGGGGCGACGCCGTGGCCGCGTGGCAACGCGCCGCCGGCTCGTGGTCGGAGGCCGACCTCGACGCGGCGCTCGGATCGCTCCTGGCCGCGGATGCGGCGCTCAAGGAGACGCGGGGCTCGTCGGACGAACAACTGTTGGCGACGCTCGTGCTCTCGCTCTGCGGGGGCGCCGCCACACCGCCGCGGTCGCCACGGCCGGCGATGGCTGCGCGCGCATAGCACCTCTCCCTTCCCGCCCCCGTCCCGTCGAATGAAGATGATGCGCTTCTCTCTCGCGGTCTCCCTGCTGGCGATGGTGCTCACCATGCGCCTCGACGCTCAGAGCGCGGACAGTGAAGCCACCGCCGACACCGTCTTCCTGCGCGTGCAACGGCTGGCGGCGAACGGTCAGGGTGATGCCGCACGCGCGCTCGTGCAGCAGGAATTCGAGGTGGCGCCCACCGCGTCGCCCCGGTTCGTGGAGGCGTTGTACTGGCGCGCGGTCGTGGCCGCCACCGCGGCCGATGCGGAGCGCGACCTGCGCACGATCATCGTGGACTACCCCCTTTCACCGTGGACCGTGGAAGCGCTCATGCGCCTCGCGCAGCTCGAGATGACGCGCCGGGAGATGGACCAAGCGCTCGCGCACCTGAACCGGGTGGTGGTGGAGCATCCGTCGAGCAACGCACGGCCGCGGGCGAGCTTCTGGATCGCGCGCGTGATGTTCGAGCAGGGGAAGCTCGCGGACGCGTGCCGGGAGCTCGCGGACGCGAGCCGCACCGCGCCCGCGTCGCAAGTGGAATTGCGGAATCAGATCGACTACTGGTCCTCGCGCTGCAGCGCGGCGGATTCCACCGGAGTGGCCGCCGGCGCGGTCGCCGGGCGGCCGGCGGATTCAGGGAAGACCGCGACGGCGACGACCAGAACAACGACAACGACACCGCCGCCCGGCACGCCGAAGGCCGCGCCCGCTCGAACACCCGCTCCGCCCCCGGCCGCGCCCGCGGCCAAGCGTCAGTACACGGTACAGGTGGCCGCCTACAACACGCGATCGGCGGCCGAGGTGCTCGCGCAGTCGCTGCGCGACCGCAACTACGACGCGCGTGTCTTCGGCACGATTGCGCCCTACCGGGTGCGCATCGGGCGCTACGACACCCGAGCCGACGCGGAGCGCGCGTCGGAGAAGCTGAACGCCAAGAAGATCACGTGCTTCGTCACGGAGGCGGAGGCGCAGTGAGCCGCGAGAGCGCGACGCCGCTCATGCAGCAGTACCGGGAGATCAAGGCGCGGCACCAGGACGCGCTGCTCTTCTTCCGGATGGGCGACTTCTATGAGATGTTCTACGACGATGCGGAGACGCTGTCCCGCACGCTCGGTCTCACGCTGACGTCGCGGAACAATGGGGGCGCTGCCGAGGTGCCGCTCGCCGGAGTGCCGGCGAAGGCGGTGAGCGAGTACGTGCGCCGGCTCGTGCGCCAAGGATTCCGCGTCGCCATCTGCGAACAGGTGGAGGACCCGCGCGCGGCCAAGGGGATCGTGCGCCGCGAGGTCGTGGAGACGGTCACCCCCGGCGCAGTCTTCGCCGACGAGCTGCTCGAGGGCGCGCGGAACACCTTCCTCTGCGCCCTGCACGAGATTGACGGCGTGACCGGGATCGCCGCCGCCGATCTCTCCACGGGCGAGCTACGGCTGGTGCGCTGCGCGCCGGCGGACATCGAGGCGATGCTGGCGCGCGTCGCCCCGGGTGAAGTACTGGTGAGTAAGCAGAGTCAGGCGGTAGTGACGGCGCCGGGGCGCGGCGCCGAGAATGCGCTCGTCACCGCGCGCGAGGCGTGGGAGTTCGACCCCGCTCTCGCGGCGGATGAGCTCGCACGGCAGTTCGGCGTCGCATCGCTGGAGGGATTCGGCATCGGCGCCGAGGATGCCGCGGCGGTGGGCGCCGCCGGCGCGCTCCTGCGTTACCTGAAGGAGCTGCAGCCGGGTGGGCTGCCGCATCTCGCCCGTCCGGTCATGGAACGGCCGGGACAGGTGATGCCGCTCGACGAGATGACGCGGCGCAATCTCGAGCTCGTGGAATCGATGCGCGGCGCCGAACGATCGGGCACGCTGCTCGACGTGCTGGACCGCACGATAACGCCGATGGGGGCGCGATCGATGCACGGCTGGCTCCTCGCGCCGCTCACCGATCGCGCGGCGATCGAAGTACGGTTGGACGCGGTGGCCGCGCTCGCCCGCGATCCGCTCGCGCGTGACGCGCTGCGCACCGCGCTCGACGGGGTGCGCGATGTCGAGCGCCTGGGCGGGAAAGCGACGGCGGGCCGCGCCACCCCGCGCGAGCTCGGCGCCCTCGGCACGTCGCTCGCCCGTCTCCCGCAGGTGGCGGCGGGAGCGCGTCGCGCCGGGAACGCCGGCCTCCTCGCCGATGTGCTCGCGGGGTGGGACGATTGCGCCGATCTGGCGCAGGCGATCACGAGCACGCTCGTGGAGCGCCCGCCGGCCGCGATCGGTGAGGACGAGACGGTGCGCACCGGGGTGGACGCGGAGCTGGACGAGCTGCGCGCGCTCGAACGCGGCGGCAAGGACGCGATCGCGCGCATCCAGGCGGCCGAGCGCGCGCGCACGGGGATCGCATCGCTCAAGGTGGGATTCAACCGCGTGTTTGGCTACTTCATCGAGATCTCCAACGCCAACCGGCACCTTGTCCCGCCCGACTACCAGCGGCGGCAGACGCTCACCGGCGCCGAGCGCTACGTGACGCCGGAGCTCAAGGAGTACGAGGAGAAGGTGCTCACTGCGAGCGAGCGGATCGAGACGCGCGAGCGCGCGCTGTTCGAGCGGCTCCGCGCCGACACCGGGCTCGCGATCGGGCGGCTGCAGCGGACCGCGGCGCGCGTGGCGACGCTCGACGTGTTGGCATCGCTGGCCGACGTGGCGGAACGGGCGGGGTACGTGCGTCCGGAGATGACCACGGAGTTCACGCTCGAGATCACCGCGGGGCGGCACCCGGTGGTGGAGCGCATGATGCCCGGGGAGCGCTTCATCCCGAACGACGTCACGCTCACGGTGGACGCGCGGATGATCATCCTCACCGGACCGAACATGGCCGGGAAAAGTACCATATTGCGACAAATTGGACTGATCGTGTTGATGGCGCAGATGGGCAGCTTCGTCCCCGCGACCCGCGCGCGGATCGGGCTCGTGGACCGCATCTTCACGCGCGTAGGCGCGAGCGACAACCTCGTGCGCGGCCAGTCCACCTTCATGGTCGAGATGGCGGAGACGAGCGCCATCCTCCACACCGCGACCGCGCGCAGCCTGGTCCTCCTGGACGAGATCGGGCGCGGGACCTCCACCTACGACGGGGTGTCGATCGCCTGGGCGGTGAGCGAGCACCTGCACGACTCGGTCGAGTGCAAGACGGTGTTCGCCACGCATTATCATGAACTCACGCAACTCGCGGACGTATTAGTAGCAGTACGGAACTATAACGTGGCCGTGCGCGAGGTCGGCGACCAGGTGCTCTTCCTGCATCAGCTGCAGCCCGGCGGCGCCGATCGCTCCTACGGGATCGAGGTCGGCCGCCTCGCGGGGCTCCCCGCCTCGGTGCTCCAACGGGCGCGCGCCATGCTCCGGCTGCTCGAGGGAGGGCACCTCGTTGCGGCGCGTCCAGCGACCGCCGCCACTGCGTCGCCCGCGCCCTCGGCAGCCGAGCAGCTCGCGCTCTTCACCGCCGCGCCGGATCCGATCGTGGAGCGGCTGCGCGCCGCCGATCCCGACCGCATGACGCCGCTCGAGGCGCTCGAGCTCCTGGCGGCGCTGGCACGCCAGGCGCGCGAGCGCCGCTAACGGCCGCTAGTGGTTCCTAGCGGTCGCTAGCCCGCCGTCGCGAGCAGCTCGTCGGGGAGCACGCTCGCGCATTCGGCGCGCGCGAGCATCTCGCGCAGCCAGTCCGCCTCCATCGGCAGCGCGCGGTGCTCCTCGTGCTCGATCTGCTCCAGCAGTGCCAACGCTTCCCGTGCGGCGATGGCGCCGGCCGCGGGATCGCCCGCGGCGAGGAGCACGGCGGCGGTAGCGCGACGCTCCGCCACGGGACACGCGGGGTGCCGGGCGGCGGCCTCATCCAACCACGCCTGCGCGCGGGGCACGTCATTGTGGATGCGTGCTTCGAAGTACGCCGCATCGGCGAGCAGTGCGCACGCCTCGGCATGCGGGAGCAGGGCGCGGAGCGCGAGCCCCCGATCGAGATGCACGGCCGCGCGCTCGTGCGCGCAGCCGTCCACCGCACGGCGGAAGGCGGCCACACAGCCCAGTGCTTCGGCGACGGTCCCGTCGCGCAGCGCGGTGGCGTCCACGGCCCATCGCTCCGGCCACGCGCGCGGGCGAACGCCGGCTCGCTGGGCGGCCGCGATGCGGCGGAGCGCGGAGAGCCGGTCCGCCGCCGCGCCGCCGACGGTCAGCATCAACAGTTGTGCGCCGTCGCTCGGGCGGGAGTCGCGGCCGAAGGGGAGCGCCGCGAGGGCGAATCGGAGCAGCGACGCGATCGCGAGCAACGGCGCCACATTCACCGAGAGGACCCCGAGTGCGAGACTGGCGGCCGGCCCCGCCGCGGCCATGAGCGCCCAGCGCGCGTTCGCGCGGTGCTCACCGGGCGGCTCGGCGATCAGCTCCCCGCCGAGCTCGTGCCACCACCGCACCGGTCGCACGTGCAGGCCGCGCCGGGAGGGGATGACGCGGAGCGGACCGATCGTGAATGTCACCGTTCGGAATCCGCAGAGGCGCGCGGCGAGCCAGTGGGCGCCGTCATGCGCGACGATCGCCGCTGTCAGAGCGCCGAGCACCGCGAGGCCGAGCTGGCCGGCACGCGTCACGCTCTCGGGCATTTCCGGCGTGAACGCGGCGAAAGCGCCGAGGACCGCGAGCGCGATCGAGACCGGCAAGGGAGCGAGGAGCGCGGAGCGCGCGGGCCGCGCGGGCCGCACGGCAGGACCGGACATGCGTAAACGGGCTGAAGGGTGCTGGCGTGGGATACACGACCCACGCCGCGGGCCGTCACCGCGCCATGAGGAACTCCAGCACGTCGCTCCGCGTGACGATCCCATCGACGCCGCCATCGGACTCCGAGCGCACGAGAATCGCCGGATTCGTCTTGCTCAGCAGCTTCACCACGCTCTCCACCGGCTGCGTCCCCTCGACGATCGGGAAGGGCGCGTCCATCACCTCGCTCACCGTGGCGTCGAGGAGTTTCGGGTTCTCGAGCGCCTTCGCGGAGACGATCCCCTCGGCCATCGAGCCCACGCAGTTCCGTCCGTCCAGCACCGGCAGCTGCGATACGTCATGCAACGACATGAGGCGCAGCGCCTGGCGCACGCTGGCCCCCGGCGCGATGCTGACGAGCCCGGGGGCGCCGGCGCGCCGCTTGGCGAGCAGCTGCGCGACCGAGACGCGATCGCCGTCGAGCATCTGGTTCTCGCGCATCCACTCGTCGCTATAGAGCTTGGAGAGGTAGCGCTCCCCCGTGTCGCAGAGGAAGGTGACGACGAAGGCCTTCGGATCATCCACCTCGCGCGCCACCTGGAGCGCGACGTGCGCAATGAGCCCCGAGGAGCCGCCCACAAAGAGCCCCTCCTCGCGGGTCAGGCGCCGCGCCATCGCGAACGCGTCGCGGTCGCCGACGGTGCGGTAGTCATCCACGAGCGAGAGGTCGAGCGTACCGGGGAGTTTGTCCTGACCGATCCCCTCCACCTTGTACGGCACCCCCTCGCCATGCGAGGCGCCCTTCGAGCGCCAGAGATCGGCGAGGATCGAGCCCACAGGATCGCCGGCGATGATCCGGATCGTCGGGTCCCGCTCCTTCAGGTAGCGGCCGACGCCGGTGATGGTGCCGCCCGTACCGGCGGCGGCCACGAAATGCGTGATGTGCCCCTCCGACTGCTCCCAGAGCTCCGGGCCGGTGGTCTCGTAGTGCGCCTGCGGGTTCGCGTCGTTGTAGAACTGGTTCGCCAGGATCGCGCCCGGCGTTTCGTGCGCGATCCGTTTCGCCATCACGATGTAGTTGTCGGGATGGTCGGGCGGCACCGCGGTGGGGGTGACGATCACCTCCGCGCCGAAGGCCTTCAACAGTCGCACCTTCTCCTGCGACATCTTGTCCGGCATCGTGAAGATGCACCGGTAGCCCTTGAGCGCGGCCGCGATCGCGAGGCCGATACCGGTGTTCCCGCTCGTCCCCTCGACGATCGTGCCACCGGGCTTGAGCGATCCGTCGCGCTCGGCGCGCTCGATGATCGGCAACCCGATCCGGTCCTTCACACTTCCGCCCGGATTGAAGAATTCGGCTTTGCCGAACACCGGCGTGCGGATCCCCTGCGTCACCCGCGCGAGGCGAATGAGCGGGGTCCAGCCGATGGTGTCGAGGACGTTGGCGTACGGGCGCCGGTGGCGCTCGACGCCGCTCATGGCGTGGCGGGCGCGGTCGCCTTGGGGCGGAGGATCGTGTCGCCGGGCACCGGCGGCGCGCCGGGATGGCGGAAGAAGACCGGCAGTTTGATCGAGACCGCTACCGGCTTCCCCTCGCGCTTGGCGGGAATGAAGCGCAGCTGCGGTGCGCCGCGCACCGCGGCGCTGTCGAGCTCCGGGTGTCCCGACGTCTGCACCACGCGCGTCGACTCCGGCCAGACCACGCCGGTGCTGTCGATGTAGATGCGGATCGTCACGTTCGCCTGGACCTTGCTCGCGAAGAGGGCGTCCGGGTAGCGGAAGGGGAGCTCGCGGTTGAGCATCACGGGGAGCTCATCCGGCGGCGCAGTCGCGGCGGTCAGCGCGTCGATGGCCTTCTTCGTGGTATCCGGCGATGGGCAGGCGGCCGCGGCGAGGAACGTGCATGCGGCGAGAGCGCGAAAGAGTCGCATCGTGGGCTGGAATATCGCGCCGGCGCGCGGGAGGGGATAGAGGGTGCGGCCCGACGTCACGGGCCGCGGGCGCGCCGGCGCGTCCCCCCTGTCCCCCCATCGGCGCCCCCTGCATCTTCACGCAGAATGCGGCTCACTGTCCTCCTTGGCGGCGCTTCGGCGGAGCGCGATGTGTCGCTCGCGTCGGGCCTGCGTATCGCGCAGGCGCTGCGGGAGCGGTCGCATGCGGTGACGCTCGTCGATCCGGCGCGTGGTGTGATTGCGGCGGCCGACGAAGCGGCGATGCGCGCCGGCGGCGTGCTCCACCCGGAGCCGCCCTCCCTCGACGCACTCCGCCGGATCGGACGGGGCGCCCTCCTTCCCGCGCTCGGCACGCTGCCGGAGATCCGCGGCGCGGAGGCCGTCTTCCTCGCGCTTCACGGCGGCGAGGGCGAGGACGGGACGCTGCAGGCGCTGCTCGACCTCGCGCGGGTGACCTACACCGGCAGCGGACATCTGGGCAGCGCGCTCGCGATGGACAAGGATCTATCGAAGCAGCTCTTCCGTGCCGCGGGGGTCGGGACGGCGGAGTGGATGATGACGGGCGCACGCGCGCCGGCACCGGTCGACGGCGCGGCCGTCACGCGAACGCTGCGCTTTCCCGTGGTGGTGAAGCCGTCGAAGCAGGGCTCGACGGTTGGCCTCACCGTGGTGCGCGAGCCGGCGGCGCTCGCGGCCGCGATCGCGGAGGCATCGCGCTATGATGATGAGGTGATGATCGAGCGCTTCGTGCCCGGGCGCGAGCTGACGGTGGCGATCCTCGGCGGAGAAGCACTGCCGGTGGGGGAGATCATCCCGAAGCACGACATCTACGACTACGAGTGCAAGTACACGGCGGGGATGGCGGTGGAGGAGTTTCCGGCGCGTCTCCCGGCCGCCATCGCCGGCGCGGCCCAGCGGCACGCGCGCCAGGCCTTCGACGCGCTCAAGCTTGACGGCTACGCTCGCATCGACTTCCGTTTGACGGAGCGGGGCGAGTTGTTCTGCCTGGAAGCGAACACGTTGCCGGGGATGACGGAATTCAGTCTGGTACCGCAGGCAGCGGCCGCGGCGGGGATAGATTTCGGTACGCTCTGCGAGCGGATCGTACAACTCGCGCTGGCCAAGCCACGCGGAGGACAATGATGGCGAGCACCACAGGGCCCACCGCGGCGATCGCGGGCATTACACCAGGCGTGCAGGCGCAGGGCGTGTGGACGGGGCGCCGGCAGCTCTTCGTGCGTTTCGCCGGCGAGGCCGAGACGGCCGTGCTCTACACCCCCGAGATGCTCGCGAAGCAGCTGGGCCGCGCCGTGGCCAACACCACGGTGCATTCGATCGCGCTCGGCGGGCGCGATCCGCTCGCGAGCGCGGCGCTGATCACGGATACCTTCGCCCGCTGGAAGCCGACGCTCCCGGTGATGCTCGACTGCGACGGGCAGCGCCCCGACGATGTGGCCGCGATCCTCGGCGCCCTGTCGATGCTCCAGGTCAGCTTCGAGTTCGGCGATGCGCCGGCGCTCGCGGAGCGGGCGCTCGCGTGCATCCGTCAGGCGGCGGCGGTGAAGAAGGACCACGCCTTCGTGCTGGCGCCGCGCGACACGACGAGCGATGGGCAGATCCTGCGCCTCGTGGAACAGGCGCACGCAGCCTCGCCCGAGATGCCAGTGGTGCTGCACCCGGCTCCGTCGGGAGAGAAGGCGCCGCTCGATCGGCGGTACGCGACGCTGGTCGATCAGGCGATGGCGATCCACCGGGACGTGGTGCTCATGCTGCGCATCCCGAGTCCGGTCGGCATGCGGTAGCGGGCGGACGGCACGAGGACGGCGAATGATGGATTTCGCGAACGAGGACGATCGGATCCCTCCGCGGATGACGCCGGCGGTGCGCGGGGTCATCGCGCTCAGCGTCGCGGTGTTCTTCCTCCAGCTGACGCTCGTCGGCGCGCCGGACATGCTGCGATGGCTCGCGTACAGCGGGAGCACGGTCGCGTCGCAGCCGTGGACCGTGATCACCTACATGCTGGTGCACGCCGGCATGTGGCACCTCGTGTCGAATCTCTGGCTGCTGTTCGTGTTCGGGCCGCGCGTGGAACACGCATTGGGCACGCGGCGGTTCGTGGCCTACTACATCTGGTGCGGTCTCGGCGGCTGGGTCGCGCACGCCACGTTCGCGGCCCGCGGCGGCTATCTGCTCGGCGCATCCGCCGCCGTGCTCGGCGTGCTTCTCGCCTACGCCGTGCGCTGGCCGGACGACGAGGTGCAGGTCTTCCCGCTGTTCATCACGATGAAGGTGCGTTGGCTCGTGGTGGTGCTCGGCGTCGTCAATCTGCTGTTCGGACTCTCCACGACCGCTGCGACGTCGGGGGTGGCGTACCTGGCGCACGTTGGCGGCTTCGCGGCGGGCGCGCTGTTCCTCTACTTCGGGACCGTGCCGGAGATCGAGCGGATGCGGCAGCGCGTGTCGGCGATCCCGGATGAGCCCGATGAACCGCCGCGGGCGATCCCCCAACCGCCGGCCCGCACGCGAGAGCGCACCTCGACCGCCGATGATGCCGTCGCGCGCAGCAACGCGGCGCTCGTGAGGCAGCCCAGGCCCACGCGCTCGGCTCCGCTCACCAGTCGAGTAGGGCAACGCAAGACGGAGGAGCTGAACCTCGTGCTCGACAAGATCTCGCGCCTGGGGCTCGACAGTCTCACCCTCGAAGAGCGCCGTCTGCTTGAGGAGATGTCGAAGGAGTTGCGCGATCGCTGAGCCGCGGCGCGCCTCGCGAGGCCACGCGCTGGGGTGACGCAAGAGCCCCCCGGGGAGATCCCCGAGGGGCGATGCCGCCACGCCGTTCCCGCGGCGGCAATGACCAGCGCATAGCGCGCCGGCCGCTGTCGGAAGATAGGAGGGCGGATCGACCAGTGTAAAGGGTCTGACGGGAGACGTTCGGCACCCCGATCGGCGTTGCGATCGTCGGGGGGCCCAACCACATTCGCCCTCGATGAGCCCACGCCGGAGCCAACCCGTACGCACGCGCGCGTGTATCGTGCGCTTGGCGCTGCTCTCGATGGTCGCGGCCGGTGCCACGCGAGCTCAAGCGCGCGTTCCCGCCGCCGCGCCGCCGCGCCCCGCGCTCACGCCCTCTGCTGATACGAACGATGCCGGGGCGTATTACACCTACGGCTCGATCCTCATGAGCAAGGATCCGGGAGCGGCGTACGACGGTTTCTACTGGGCCAGTCGCCTCGAGCCGTCGATGGCGGAGGCCTACTACGCGCGGGCGATGGCCATCAATCTCGCGTGGATCGCGCTGGTGATCGATAAGATCGAGGTCGATCCCGGCTACGAACTGACGCCGCCGCAGGAACTGGCGCTCCGATTCGATACCCTGATGATCAAGGCGCTCACGAGCGATCCGTTCTTCGACCGCCGGTTCGATCTGCTCCTTTTCCCCCGACGTGTGCGCGCGGCGATCGGCCGCAGCCGCGATCCGTACTTTCAGGGCTACTATGCGTACGCGATGCACGAATTCGGGGCCGCCGCGGACGCGTGGGCGAAGGCGCTGCGGAAGGACCCGAACAACATCTCGCTGCACATCCAGCGCGCCCAGGCCTTGTACCACGCGAACGAGCGTGACAGCGCGTACGCCGAGCTCGCGCTCGTGGCGGACACGATCGAGGCGCGCCAGCAGCAGAAGCTCTCCCGCGAGTACGAGTCGAAGGAGATGCTCCGGTACGCGATGGGCATCATCCGCGTAGAGCAGAAGCGGTTCGACGCCGCGCGCGAGCTCTTCGGCCAGGCGCTGAGCGAGAATCTGGCGCTCTACATGGCGCACGTGCGGCTGGCGGGCGTGGATCTCGTGGTCGCCGATACCGCCGGCGCGTTGAATGAATTCGCGCTAGCGGTGCAGATCGCGGGCACCGATCCCGTGCTCCGCCTCCAGTATGCCCGGCTGCTACACGCCGTGGCGCGCGATGAAGAGGCCGTGGCGCAGCTGGGCGTTGCGATCGAGCTGGATCCGTATTACACGGCGCCGTACGAGCTCCTCGGGCAGGTGCACGACGCGCACGGCCGGACCGCGGAGGCCACACGGGCATATCGCGAATTCGTGCGACGTGCCGCGAAGCGTGACCCATCTCTCCCAAGGGTGCGGCA